>JBKOUH010000083.1:0-6603 GCA_046723285.1 Pseudomonadota bacterium | reverse complement strand
CTCCCGACGCTGCCGCAGCCGCAGCAATAACGGGCCGGCGGCGAAGCGGCTTGAAAAGAAAAGAGCCCCGCTCGCGCGGGGCTCTTTCGCTTCGGAGGAAGGCGCCTGTCGCAGCCGGCGCCGCGCCCCTACATGAAGTTCTTCTGGTGGCTGATCATGAAGCTATCAAAGGCGTATTCGGGGATCTGGAACCAGAGATATTCTTCCTTGCGGAATTGGCTCCAGGAATCGAGCACCTTCTTGAACTTCGGGTTCTTCGCCGCCGTTTCCTTGTAGAGATCCTGCGCGGCGGTGAAGCTCGCCTCCATCACGTCGCGCGGGAAGGCGCGGAGCTGGGTGCCCTCGGCCAATAGCTTGCGCAGCGACGCCGGGTTGTCGGCATCGTATTTCGACATCATCCAGCTGTTCGTGTCCCAGCCGGCCGAGATCAGGACTTCCTGGTACGTCTTCGGCAGCTTCTCCCAGGCGCCCATGTTCGCGAAGCAGGTGAGCATGGCGCAGCCTTCCCACCAGCCCGGGTAGTAGTAGAACTTGGCGACCTTGTGGAAGCCGAGCTTGTAGTCGTCGTAGGGGCCGACCCATTCGGCCGCGTCGATGGTGCCCTTTTCGAGCGCCGGGTAGATGTCGCCACCGGCGAGCTGTTGCGCCACGACGCCGGTGCGGCCGATGACCTGCCCGCCCCAGCCGCCGATGCGCATCTTGACGCCCTTCAGATCGGCGACCGATTTGATCTCCTTGCGGAAGAAGCCGCCCATCTGGGCGCCGGTCTGGCCGGCGACGAACGACTTCACGTTGTACTCTTTGTAGAACTCGTCCATCAGCGTTTGCGCGTCGCCGTGGGTGAACCAAGCGATCTGCTGGCGCGTGTTGAGGCCGAACGGCATCGCGGTGGCAAAGGCGAAGGTCGGGTCCTTGCCGACATAGTAGTAACTCGCCGAGTGCGCGAGCTCGATCGAGCCCTGCTGCGCGGCGTCGAGCACCTGCAGCGCCGGGACCAGCTGGCCGGCGGCATAGACGCTGATCTGGAACTTGTTGTCGGTCATGGCCGCGACCCGCTTCGCCATGTACTCGGCGCCGCCATAGAGCGTGTCGAGGCTCTTGGGGAAGCTCGAGGCGAGGCGCCACTTCACTTCGGGCATCGATTGCGCGATGGCCGGTTTCGGCAGCGAAGACATGGCCGCAGCCGCGGCAACCGTGCCCACGGCGCCCGCGCCGCGGATAAACTGACGACGTTTCATGAGCGAAGTCTCCCTAGGTGAATGGGCAACGGCGGATTGAGCTGCGGCCGTTGTTCAGCTGCATGGTAAAGAACGGCCCCGACCCGAGGCAAGGGCCGTTTCCACGCGAGGCCCGGCATTTTCGCCTATTCGGCTGCCGCTTTCTTGAGCTCCTTCACGCGCGGCAGCACTTCGCGGCCGAAGATCTCGAGCGAGCGCATGATGTCCTTCTGCGCCAGCGAGCCGAAATCGACGATCATCGCCGCCTGGGTGATGCCGGCCGCCTTCAACTCGGCGATGCGCGCCAGCGCCTGCTTCGGACTTCCCATCAGAACGCGGCCCGGGAAATAGACGTCGAAGCCGAGCTCCTTCTGGCCCTTCTCGCGCGCGCCGTAGCCCTTGTAGGCGGTGGGATCGGGCGGCTTCCTCGACGCCTCGACGCCGGCCGCCGCGTATTCGGCCATCGGCTTGTCGACGATGGACTTCAGCCGCGCATTGTCCTCGTGCTCGAGGAAATGCGCGTGATACGCGCAGGCCACCTCGTGATCCTCGACGCGGCGGCCGTGCTGCTTCAGCGCATCGCGGTACCACCCGATGCGCTCGACCGCGACCGGATGGTCGGCGTGATAGGCCACGTAGAGGAGGTTGTAGCCCTCCTTGGCGGTCCAATCGAAGCTTTCGGGCGAGAGGAAGCATGCGACCCAGATCGGCGGATGCGGCTTCTGATAGATCGGCGGCAGGATCGGAAGGTCCTTCATCTCGGGCCGGAACTTGCTCTTGAACGCGAGCGGCCCGCCGGCCCAGGCCCGCTTCAAGAGCTCGACGCCCTCTTCCACGCGCTCGCGGCTCTCCTTCATGTCGACGCCGAACGCGTCGAACTCGTCGCGCAGGAAACCGCGGCCGACGCCGAAATCGAAGCGCCCTTCAGAGAGCTGGTCGAGCGTCGCCGCCTGCTCGGCCACGCGCACGGGATCGTTCAACGGCAGCACGGTGGCGCCGGTGCCGAGGCGGATGCGGTTCGTCTTGGCCGCGAGATACGACAGGAACGCGTAGTTCGACGGGATCAGCCCGCCGTGGCGCACGAAATGGTGCTCGACGAGCCATACATAATCGATACCGATCTTGTCGGCATAGACGACCTGCTCGACGATGTTGCGGTAATGCGTCTGCGCGTCGCGCGCATTCGGGAGATAGGTAGGCAGATAGAAGAGTCCGAACTTCATCGTGCGCTCCGCCGCTGCATCGCGGCGATCATTTTACGTCCTTGTCGAATGATGCCAACCGCTAAATCGGCGGCGCGTGTCCGCGCGCAGCTCGCACGCGCCGCCGATGCGTCGTCAACCGCACTTCCGGGCGCCGGGGCCCTTGTCGAGCGGATTCACGCAGATCCGCGGGATTTGCGGATGCGTCGGCACGTTGAGCGACGGCAGCTTCTTCTGGGCGATGCGCGGGCCGGTCGCGAAAGACGCGGCGCTGGCGGGTTCGATGGCGAGCATCGCGCTCGCGATCAGTGCGATGGTGGCGAGGAGCTTGATCACGGCTGGTCCTTTCCTGCGCGAGGGGGCTGTTTCCTGGCCGTTACGTTTAGTCGAGTTTGTCGCACCGCGCTATGAACCGGCTCACAACCTCCCGCTTCTCGGAAATCCCTGCGGCGGCAATCGGCCGGCCTGGGCGCGCTGGCCGAGCCAGTCCTTGAGCTCGGCCTTCGTGAAAACGCGGGACTTCGAGCCGGTTTTCACCTCGAGCCCCAGCTCGAGCGCGAAGGCCTTCGCGTCGGCGAGTCCGCCGTGCTTGAATTTCTGCAAGGTGATGCCGCGGCCGCGATTCATTTCCGGCAGTTCGGCGATCGGGAAGATGAGGAGCTTCCGGTTCTCGCCGAGCGTCGCGATGTGGTCGCCGGCGGCCGGCGCGCAAATGCGCGCGACGACGCCCTCGGCGAGGTTGAGCGCCTGCTTGCCGGCGCGAGTCTGCGCCGCGACTTCCTTCTCCGGCACGATGAAGCCGCGCCCGTCGCTGGCCGCGACGAGGAGCTTGCGCTCGGGATCGTGGACCAGGAGCGCCACGATCTCGTGCTCGTTGCCGAGATCGATCGAGAGGCGCACCGGCTCGCCGTGGCCGCGTCCGCGCGGCAGCTTGTCGACGCCGAGCGTGTAGAACTTGCCGTCGCTGCCGAACAGCAGCAGCCGATCGGTGCTCTGCGCGTGCAACAGGAAGCGCAGCGCGTCGCCTTCCTTGAATTGCAGCGTGCCGGCATCTTCGAGATGGCCGCCGAGTGCCCTGATCCAGCCCTTCTCGGAGCAGATCACGGTCACCGGCTCCTTCTCGACCGGCGCCGCAATCTCCGCCACCTCGATCGCCGGCGCCTCGCCGCGCTTGGTGCGGCGCTTGCCGAGCGGCGTCTTGGGCCCGAACGCTTCCTTCATTTCGGCGATCTGCGCCGCGAGCGTCTGCCACTGCTTCTTCTCGCTGCCGATGAGGCCCTTGAGCTCGCCCTGCTCCTTGGTGAGTTCGCCGATCTCGCGCTTGATCTCGATTTCGTCGAGCTTGCGCAATTGGCGCAAGCGCATGTTCAAGATCGCCTCGGCCTGGGCCTCGTTGATCTTGAAGCGCTTCATCATCACCGGCTTGGGCTCGTCTTCCTTCCGGATGATGCGGATCACCTCATCGAGATTGATGTAGGCGACCATGTAGCCTTTGAGGATCTCGAGCCGCTCGGCGATCTTCTTGAGCCGGAACTCGCTGCGCCGGACCAGCACTTCGCGCCGGTGATCGAGGAACGCGCGCAAGACCTCGCCGAGGTTCATCACCTTCGGCGCCTTGTCCTTGTCCAGCACGTTCATGTTGAGCGGGACGCGGACTTCGAGCTCGGTCTGCTTGAAGAGGTGCTCCATCAGATGGGGCGCCTCGACGTTGCGGCTCTTGGGCTCGAGCACGAGGCGGATGTCCTCGGCCGATTCGTCGCGCACATCGCCCAACAGCGGCAGCTTCTTCTCCTGCAGCAGCTCGGCGATGCGCTCGACGAGGCGCGACTTCTGCACTTGGTAGGGAATCTCGGTGACGACGATGAGGTAGCCGCCGCCCTTGGTGTTCTCGATCTCCCACTTGGCGCGCAGGCGGAAGCTGCCCCGGCCGGTCTTGTAAGCCTCGACCACGGCATCGAACGGCTCGATCATTTCGCCGCCGGTGGGAAAGTCGGGCCCCGGCATGCGGTTGACGAGCTCGCGGATCGAGACCTTGTCGCCCTTGAGCTTCTCCTTCTCGATCAGGCGCTCGAGCGCGTCGCAGATCTCGGCGACATTGTGGGGCGGGATGCTCGTCGCCATGCCGACCGCGATGCCGGCGGCCCCGTTGGCGAGCAGGTTCGGGAAATTCGCCGGGAGGACGACCGGCTCGCTGCCCTCGCCGTCATAGGTGGCGCGGAAATCGACCGCGTTCTCGTCGATGCCTTCGAGCAGGCGCTGCGCGACATCGGTGAGCCGCGCCTCGGTGTAGCGCATCGCGGCCGGGTTATCGCCGTCGATGTTGCCGAAGTTGCCCTGGCCGTCGACCAGCGGATAGCGCACCGCGAAGCTCTGCGCGAGCCGCACCATCGCGTCGTAGATCGAGGCGTCGCCGTGCGGGTGATACTTGCCCATCACGTCGCCGACGATGCGCGCGCATTTCTTGAACGCGGTGTCGGGATCGAGGCGCAGCTCGCGCATCGCGTAGAGCAGGCGCCGGTGCACGGGCTTCAGGCCGTCGCGCACATCCGGCAGCGAGCGCGACATGATCGTCGAGAGCGCATAGGCGAGATAGCGCTCGCCCAAAGCATCGGCGAGCGGCGCATCGCGGAGTTCGGCGGCAAAGGAGGTGTCGTCGGGCATGATCAGGGTTGGTTTTACTACATATAGCGATGCTCTGGTGCCAAACGTCAATGTTTAGAATACTCCACCCCTCCCCCCCTTTTTGATAGCCTTTCATAGCCTTTCATACCCTTTCGCGGCCTTTCACTGCTGCTCATCGGCGTCAAGCACCGCGAGGGCGTGAATGACGAGAAAAGGCGAGATTTGTTTTTGCATCGTCTTTTATCGTCATTTGGGCGACTGAAATGACGATAAAAGACGATTTCCCGCGCGAGACTCGTCATTTGGAATGCGGTGGATGGCGCGGCGATGGATCTGGAACCTCTTGCAGAACAAAAAGTGAATATAATCTGCGATGGCGCGCGTTCAAGTCCGGGCGCGACGCGTATGTCTCAAGCCAACGAGGTGGCCACGCTCGGAATGCGCTCGCTCACGATTTTGCGCCAGGCGCCGCTCATTGCCTTGAATGCGAAGGAGTCGGGCGGGAAGCCGCTGTGCTCGAGCCGCAAGCGCGTGCCGCCGTCGCAATCCCCCTCGCCCCGGGGCGAGGGGGCAGGGGGAGAGGGGGAGGACCTCCTCCTTATCTACGCTGCGCAATTGCAGCGCGGATCATCTCCAAGGCCGTGTCTGTCTCTTGAATGGCGATGAGATACGGAATGCGGCAGACGCAATAGCCTCGCGCACGCATGTATTGGTCGCGCTCGGCATCCGCCGCGACTGCGTTATCCAGTTGGTGTTGCCCGCCGTCAACCTCGACGACGAGTTTGTGCTGCTCGCAATAGAAATCCGCGGTGAACGGGCCGACCGGCGTTTGGCGGCGAAATTTGAGGCCGTCGAATTGCCGATTGCGCAGGCGTTCCCACATTTTGCGCTCGCCGGCGCTGGGATCGCGGCGGAAGCGCCGCGCTCGTTTGAACGCACCGACGCGGCGGTCGAGTGCCAAATCTCGCGCGACCATGGTCCGAAATCCCCTGTGCCCCGAATGATGCAACGCGGGCCCCCTGGAAATCCGTCTCTCAGGATTGAGGCCCTCCCCCTCTCCCCCTGCCCCCTCGCCCCAGGGGGAGGGGAACTAAGTGCGCGCCAACCTCTCAGCCAATCTCACGCGCGCGGCCGGAAGGCCCTTGTTGTGCGGGGCGAAGACGTGGCGCTCGAGGAAATAGCCGGTGAGCGCCAGGCCTTGCCCGACGTCGCCCGGCGCCGGCTTCGTATCGGCGAGAAGGAAGCGCGGCAGCGCCAGCAGCTTGTCGCGCCAAGCTTCGCCGGCCGAGAGCGAGACCGCGCGGCCGGTCTTGGGCGAGACGAACGCGAGGTTGTCGTTGGTGCCGGTGGCGGCGCAACGCTCGAGGTCGAGGCCGAAGCCGAGCGAGGCGAGAAGGCCGAGCTCGAAGCGCACGTAAGCCGCGGTCCAATCGGAGTCGAGTTTGCCCGCCGCCGCCAGTGCCGCGATCAGCGCCGAGAAACTCTGGTACACGTCCTCGTGCGGTTCGCGCTCGGGCAGCGCCGTTTCGGCGAGCGCCGCCGCCGAGGACCTGTCTCTTATA
>JBKOUH010000113.1:0-13931 GCA_046723285.1 Pseudomonadota bacterium | reverse complement strand
GGCCGTCCACGTCCTCGGCGGGCATGAACCGGTCGAGATCGAGCGGCGCGCCGGGCCGCGCGAGGCGGGTCGAAAGCTCGCGCGAGACCGCCGACCAGCCCTTGAACTGGGCGCTTTGCGCCTGCGCCGCCGGCGCAAGGCCCACGCACACGAGGGCAGCGGCGAGAAGTCGGACGATCATGGGCGCGCACCTTTGGCGAGGCGCGCCTGCTCTTCTTGCGCCCACAGGAACAGCGCCTGCCGCTCCTGGCTCGCCATCGTCTTCTGCTTCGGCATGCGTTGCGTCGGGTCGCTGGTGGAGAGACGCTCGACGATGCGCGTCAGGGTCTCGTGCGGCGGAACCGGTTTTTCGTCGATGCCGCGGTGGGGGAAGCTCGGCATCGGGCCGCCCGGCGCCGTCACCCAACGGGTGAGATCGAGCCCGCCGCTCGGGCTCGCGCCGGAATGGCACTGCGCGCAATTCTTCTCGAGGATGTAGGCGACGCCGCAGGGCGGGGCGCCCTCGCGCTGCGTGCCCGGCGCGCGGTCGTAGCACTGGCGCGGATCGGCATCCGGCTGTCGATAGGCGTTGCTCAAGACGATGCGCACGATGGCATTCTTCATCGCCGTCGACGAATTGGCGGCGGCCTCGGTCTCGAATTGGCGCGTGAGCTCGTCGAGATAGGCGGCGTCGATGGCCTGATCCTCGGCGACGAAATACTGGTAGAGGCGCTTCATCAGGCAGCGCTTCGGCTCCGGCGCTTCGCGCAGGATGCGTGAGAGGTCGCCGACGCTGGCGCCGTAGGCGTTGGACTGCTCGAAGCGCGGCGAGCGGATGTACCCGATGTTCCATTGGCGCGCCGCGCCGGGCGCCGCCGCCCAATGGGCCGAATATCGCTTGCGGTCGGAGTTGGCGTCGTCGTCGAAGACGACCATCAGCGAGCGCCCGTAGTTGTAGAAATCGGCGCCGAGATTGCGGAAAAAGCCGGCCATGGGGTCGAGCTTGTAGTGGCAGGCGTAGCAGGTCGTGTCCGATCCGTGCGCGCCCGACACGTGCTCCTTCGGCGCTTCGAATCCAACCGGCGTCAGGTCGTCGCAAAAGAAACGCTTCAGGATATAGGCGCCGCGCTTGCGGTTAAAATTCGTCGACGAGTTCTTGAGCGCGTTGCTCTGCTCCCATCCGAAGGCGAGCCACGATTTCAGGCCGAAAACGCCGAGATCGAATTCCTGGAAGTCGAGCACCGACTGCGGGCGATAGCGCGAGGGCTCGAACTTCAGCATTTCGCCAATCGCGCGATAGTAATAATCGAAGGCGCGGCGGATCTCGGCGGTGAGATGCTTGACGTCGACCTTCGCCTCGTCCTTGTCGGCGCATTCGGCCCGATAGGCGCGCGCGATGATCTCCATCGGCTTCGTGAGCACCTGGCCCCGCCGCAGCACGAAGATCTCCGGATCGTTGAAGGCCCGCAGCATCCGCGTATGCATCGCGGCGGCTCCCTCCAAGACCTTTTCGATCTCGTAGCAAAAGTCGTCGGCGGCCGGGGGAACCGGCGCGGATCCCATATTGATGAGGCGCACGTAGACGGCCTCGACCTCGTCGATGGCCTTGATCCGGACCGTCTCGGCCGGCAGCCGCGTCTCGTTCGCCGGGAGCGGATCGTCGAACTCCTGCGGCAGCGGCGCCATGTAGAATGGGCCCTTGAGATCGAAGAGCTTCAGGTAGTCGCCGCCGGTCAGCAGCGCCTGCGCCGCGGCCACGGCATTGGGAAAATCGAACGCGTTGCGCTTGTAGGCGCCATCGCTCTTCAAGCTGTCGATCTTGAAGCCGAGGAAGAACATGTTGAAGTCGAGGATACTGTCTCCGAAGCGCCGGTCGGCCATGAACCGGCGCGCGATCTCCTCCTCGGGCAGTTTCAACAAGGCGTCGACGTCGTCGCCGGGGCCGAGCCCTTCGCCGCCGCGCAGCAGGCGCGCGGTCTTCTCGATCCACCAGCGCTTCTGCCACGCGGCGTCGCCGGCTGCGGGCGCGGGCGCCGCGTGCTCTTGCAGCGCTTGCAGCTCGCCCGGCAAGTCGCGTGACTCCGCCGCGCCCCGGCTTGCAGCGAACGCCGATAGCGTCAGGGCGATAACGACGATGAAGCGCGACGCGGAGAGCGCACGCGCTAAGCGGAAACAGAAATCCAACGACGACTCCTCGCCCCCGTGCGACCCAGAATGCGATATCGCTTTGCGATTTTGGAGTAATTTAGGCACAAGCGCGCAAGGTACCTTGAGCTAGATCAACGCATAAAGCCGTTGCGCGGGCAACGTATCAAAGGGCCGCGCAGTTCCCAGAATCACGCGCTCCACTAGGTGGTTCCATCGATGCCGCGGCCCGCGCCGTCTTGCTACCACATCGGGTCGGTCATTCCAGCGGAACAATGCGGCGCTCAATACACAGGGGACGTGGCGCATCCGGCGGCGGAAAACGGCGGCCCCGCCGGCGCGGCTCGCTCCGGGCAAACATCGCGCTCGTCGCCGGTTCCATTCTGATCGGACTCGTCGCGATCGAGCTGGGCTTCCGCGTCTTTTCGGGCATCCCCGCCTTCCAGCTCGTCAATTGGCGGACCCAGCGCGTGGTCATGGATCGCCTCGACGAGTTCAAATCCGTCGCCGATCCCGTTCTCGGCTGGCGGCCGCGGCCGTGGCACTACCACAAGGACGGCTACACCACCATCGCGCACGGCATCCGCCAGAATTTCGCGGAGAAGACCCTGCGCACCGGCGCGGTGCTCGCGGTCGGCGACTCCTTCACCGAGGGCTGGGAGGTCAAGGACAGCGAAAGCTGGCCGGCGCAGCTCGAGAAGCGGATCGGCATGCCCGTCGTCAACGCTGGCGTCGGCGCCTATGGAACCGACCAGATCATCCTGCGCGCCGAAGAAATGCTGCCGCTCGTCAAGCCCAAGATCCTGATCGTCGGCTTCCTCGAGGAGGACATTTTCCGCGCCGGCCATTCGGTTTTCGGCGCGCCGAAGCCCTATTTCACGCTCGAGCAGGGCGAGCTCAAATTCCATCCGCCCGAGCCGATGGAGCCGCCGCGCCCGGGCGGCGCGTTTTCGTCCGCCGGGCGCAAGCTGCGCGACGTGCTCGGCTATTCGGCGGCCGCAGACTACATCTTGGCCCGAATCAGCCCGAATTACTGGTATAGCGCCGGCGCGCGCGACGCTTATCGCAAAGTCGACATCGATCCCGCGGCGGTGACTTGCGCCCTGCTGCGGCGACTCAAGGCGCGGACCGACAGGGACGGTGTCCGCGTCATCTTGATCATGCAGTATCACGCAATCCAGATCATCGAGAACGACAAGCCCACGGAGCAAGGGCGCCGCGTCGCAGATTGTGCCGCGGCGGCCGGCATCCGCGTCGTCGATCAATTCGCGCCGCTCGACGCGATCGAGCGTGACAAGCCGAACTCGATGCGCGAGTACTACACCGTGTACGGCGAAGGTCTCTTCGGCCACATGACGGCCAAGGGCAACGCGCACGCGGCGGACCTCCTCGAAAAGGCCGTGCGCGAATGAACGGAGGGCGCAGGTCGGGCGTCTCCGCCGGCCCGAGAACGGTGCGCGCGGCGCTCGAGTTTGCTATGAGAGACGGGAACGGGACTGCATAGATGTCGATGCAAACTTCCCCTGGCGCGGAGAACGCGGACGCCGGCAAGACCGGGCGCGCGGCGCGTGCGCGCGGTTCGCTCCGGGCGAACGTCGCGGTGTTCGCCGTTTCGCTTCTGATCGCCCTGGTCGTGGCCGAGGCGGGCTTTCGCCTCGTCACCGGAGTGCCGCTCTTCAAGTTCGCGAACTGGCGCAAGGAGCGCCTCGCCACCGACCGGCTGCGCGAGTTCAAGGCCATGCCCGATCCGGTGCTGGGCTGGGTGTCGCGCCCGTGGAATGTCCATCCCGACGGCTACACGACGATCGCCTACGGCATCCGCCAGAATTTCGGCGAGAAGGAGATCCGCACTGGCGCGGTGCTCGCGGTCGGCGATTCCTTCACCGAGGGCTGGGAGGTCAAGGATCACGAGAGCTGGCCGGCCGTGCTGGAGAAGCGCATCGGCAAGCCGGTCGTCAATGCCGGCGTCGGCGCCTACGGAACCGACCAGATCGTGCTGCGCGCCGAGCAGCTGCTGCCGATCGTGAAGCCGAAGATCCTGATCGTCGGCTTCCTCGAAGAGGACATCTTCCGCTCCGAGCATTCGATCTTCGGCGCGCCGAAGCCCTACTTCACGCTGGAGAAGGGCGCGCTCCAATACCATCCGCCGCCGCCGGTCGAGCCGGCGCAGCCCGGCACCGCGCTTTCGTCGTTCGTGCTCGGGCTCCGCGACGTCCTCGGCTATTCCGCGGCGGCGCACTACCTCTTCGCGCGGCTCAATCCCAACTACTGGTACGGTTCCGGCCGGCGCGACGAATACCGCAAGGCCGGCATCGATCCCGTCGCGGTCACCTGCGCGCTGCTGCAGCGCTTGAAGGCGGAGACCGATCGCGAGGGCATCCGCATGATCCTCTTCATGCAGTATTACGCGCCGCAAATCATCTACGCCGACGCGCCGACCGACAATGCGCGCCGCGTCGTCGCCTGCGCCGGCGCCGCCGGCATCCGCGTCGTCGACCAATTCGCGTCGCTGCACGCGGTGGAGCGCGCCGATCCGGGCGCGCTCGGGGATTACTACGTCGAATACGAGGGCGCGCTGGTCGGCCACATGACCGCGTGGGGCAACGCGCACGCCGCCGGCCTCCTGGAGCAGGCACTGCGCGAATAGCGGCGCGCTAAGCGGCCGCCTTCAGCGGAGCGGCGACGCCCGGCGCCCCCATGCTGCCCACGCCGTAAAGGCCCGGCCGCGCGCGGTGGAGCAGGACCAGCAGGATCAGCGCGCCGGCGAAGAGGTACGACTGCACGAAGTTCGCGGCCGTCGACGCCAGAAGGTTGGTCGCCGGGATGAAGTTGCTGATGAGGACGTAGCTGGCGATGAGCCAGGCGAGGCGCGCGCGGTTCCCGAGGGTGCGCGCCAGCATCACGGCGAAGATCGGAAGCACGATGCCGTAGTGGTGCTCCCAGGCGATCGGCGAGGCCATCGTGATGCTCAGCGCCATGGTCGCGAAGTCGAAGCGGCGGTCGGGATCGCCGGTCGTGCCGCGCCGGAAGAGGGCGGCCGCGACGATGATGAGCGAGGTCAGAAGGACCGGCCCGTAGACCCAGAGATTGAACGGCGGGAACGAGTTGTCGTCGAAGTCGACGTTCTTGTAGCCGACCGGATCGGCGAGGCTCATCAGCCGGCTCAGAAGGCCGTTGACCGATTGGTTCGGGTAATAGGCCTCGCCGCGCTGCGAGAGGAACCAGAAGACCTTGAGATAGTCGACATTATCGGTCCAGCCATAGACCGCGAACGACGCGCCCACGCCAGCGACGACCATGGCCGCGCAGCCGAACGCGAAGCGCCACTCGCGGCGCAGCAGGCCCCAGACGATGAACAATCCGTAGTGCGGCTTGATGAGGCACATGAGCCCGATGAACGCGCCGCTCGCGGCCCTGTGGCCGAGCGCCCAGCCCAGGAGCGCCAGCGCGAAGACGCCGTTGATCCAGAGCTGAATCTGGCCGAGCGTGAACGCCTTCACCACCGGATAGAACGTCAAGGTGAGCCCGGCCACGATGGCGACGCGCGCCGCCACCATGCCCGCGGAGCTCGCGACGCCGCGCCGGCGCAGACCGATCTCGAGCAGCGCCGCGCTCGCGGCCGCGGTGATGAAGATGAAGCCCCAGCCGAGGAAATCGTTGATCGGCGGCACGTCGAAAACCTGGCACTCGTCGGTGCGCATATGCTCGCGGCCCGCGATCTTCACCATCGCGGCGATCGCGAACAGCGACGACAGCGGGTATTGGAACTTGAGCTTCCGGTTGAAGAAGATCTCGGTGTAGAGCGGCGTCGTGTGCGGCGATTCCGCGTATTCGTAGGCAAAGGTCATGATGCCCCACGAATCGTCGCAGCCGCGCCCGTGCAGGACGTCCCAACTGTGCTGCAAGACGGTGCCGTGGTAATTCACCGCCTGTTCGGCGGGCAGCTTGTCGAGCCCCGCGGCCTTGGACCCGAGCCACAGCGCGCCGTTCAGCGCGAAGGCGTTCGCGATCAAGAAGAGCGCGAGGCCCCAAGTGAGCGAGGCGGCGGCGCGCGGGCTTAGTGCGAAGTCCGAGTGCATGAGGCGTTACGCGTGCGAGGCTTGAGGTGAGGCGAGAGCGAGCGGCGCGCGCGCGGCACCGCGCGCCAGGGCGATGAACGTCAGCAGGCCGCCGAACAGGCAGACCGAAACCAGCGTCCGCGCGAGGATCGCATTGTACCAGCTCGGCTGCTCCGACACCCACATCACGATCGGCAACGCCGTCGCGAAATAGCCGCAGCGCATCAGCCAGCGCGAGACGGCGTCGTCGGGCAGCGGCAGCGCGCGACCGAGATAGAGCGCCCACGGGATCAGCACGAAAACGTAATAGTGCGTCCACGAGATCGGGCTGGTGACCAGGCCGAGGTTGACGACGAGCGTGAACTCCAGGATTTCGCGTGCGCTCGGGCTTTCCGCCGCGCCCGCGGGCGGCCGCAGCCGGGCGCCGCGCCCGACGAGCCAGATCACGCTGCCGAACAGCGCCGCCAGCGCGCAAGAGCGCGCGATCCGGTGCCACAGCGCGGGTTCGAGCGGCGGATCCCAATGGAGGAGGAAAGTCTCGCCCTTCGCGAGGCGGATGAGGAAGCCGTCGATCGATTGGACGTTGAAGGCCGGGATGTAGCCGCCGAGATAGGGCTCGACCCACTCCTTATACCAGGCGACGTTGCCCGCGACGCCGAACTGCGCCAGCGAGAAGACCACGGCCGTGCCGATCACCGTCGCCGCGCCGGCCACGATGCGCCAGCGGCGGCGGAACAGCACGTAGACGCAGACGAACAGCAGCGGCAGCTTGATCGCTGCCGCAAGGCCGAGCGCCAGGCCGGCCGCGTATTCGCGCTTCGCCCGCCACAGCACCAGCGTTGCCGCGAGAAAGAAGAGGACGAAGTGCGACGTCTGGCCCTCGCGCAGGCTGTTCACGATCGGGCCGTTGGCGAGGAAGCAGAACAGCAGCGCCGCCGACATCGGCGCGTCGAGCCGCGCGAGGCGAGTCAGCAAGGCCCAGGCGCCGAGCAGGGCCGCGAGCCCCAGGCCGAGCCAAACCCACTGGGCGAGCTCGTCGCCGAGCGGAATGAGCGGCACGTAAAGCCAGCCAAGGCTCGGAAGCTGCGAAAAGCCGCCCTTTTCGGTCAGCGGCCAGTCCGCGGCCCAGCCGTCGTCCCAGAGGAACTCGGCCGCCGGCCAGTTGGCCTTGAAGAAGTCGCTGAAGAGCGCCGAGGGTTCGGAGATCTGCCAGAGCACAAGGTGAATCGCCATGCCGCCGGCGGCCGCCAAGAGCCACATCAGCACGCGGCCCTTCGCCGACCGCTTCTCGTCGGCCGTGATTTCCGGCGTCACCATGGTGTTACGGCTGCGGCCCGTTCCCCGATTGCGGCGAGGCTAGCGGCGATGCCGCCGCGTAGCAACGGAGGAAACGATCGGCGCGCATTACGGGAAAGAGCCGAGCCCGATCGCGGCCTCACGAACGGCCGAGCGAGCTTTCGATCGCCTGCTCGGTGCGGGGTGCCGCCGCCGGCGCTGCGGACGCCGTCGCCGTGGCGGGCGCGCGCGTCAGCGCCACCCACAGCAGCGCGCCCGCATACATGATGAGCGCGGCCCAATCCTGCTGGTCGTCGAGCGAATCGACCCACCATGCCGCCAGCGTGAACGGCACGAGGATCGAAACGCCGATCACGAACCGCGACAGCCACCAATTCGGCACCACGGCGGCGAAACCGAGCGTCCACACCAGATACCAGGGCCAGATGTGGGCGACGAGCGCGAACGAGATGGCGCACATGATCGCAAGCGCGCTCTTGGCCGCGGCCTCGGCCGAGGGCTGGCGGTAAAGGCCGACGAGGCTCGCGACCGCGACGAGCGCGAACGCCGCCGCGATCACGTATTCCGCCGGGAACAGCGAGATTTCGAGCAGATCCTCGAGCGCCGAGAGGGCATCACGCGGCATCAGGAAGCGCCATTCGTTGACGAGGCGGGTGCCGTCGAAGAAGTGCATCGAGCGAAAGAAGACCGCGACCACGGCGAGCCCGATCAAGCCCGGCGCCACATAGCGCAGCACGAAGCGCCGGAACGAAAGCTTGTGCAGCCGCAGCGCCGCGATCGCATCGACGATGACCAATGGGCCGGTCACGTATTTCATGAGCGCGGAGATGGCGAGTGCCACGGGCGCCGCCCAGCGCCCGCGGATCAAAAGGTACAGCCACAGCAGCGCCAGCCACGCCATCAGGATATCGTTGTGGCCCTCGGCCATGGTCTGCGTGACGCCGATCGGCACCCATCCAAACATCGCCACGGCCAGGCAGCGCTCGGCGGCGGGGCGCGGCTCGGAGATCCGCGCGACCAGCACCAGCGACGCGATCCAAGCCACGCCGAGAACGGCTTTGAACAGAACCGCGGTCGCGATCAGGCTTTTGCCCGAGACGGCCATCACCGCGCCGGACACGATCGCCCAGGCCGGGCCGTACGACATCGCCATCGGGAAATGGTCGAGCGGCAGTCCCTCGAGCGAATGCGGCGTGAAGAAGCGGTAATAGGGATTCTCGGCCGCCGCGACCATCCGCCCCCACGCCGCCGACAGCCAGAAATCCTGGGTGAAGAGCGGGAAGGCGAGGGCGGACACCGCCGCGAACGCGATCGACCAGCGGAAGATCAGCGTCACGGTCGACTTGTCCGCCGCGCCGCCGCGCCGGAGCAGCATGGCGACCAGCAGCAGCGCCGCGAGCGTCGCCAAGCCGAGCGGCACGAAGTGGCTGACGACGACGGCGCCGTTGCCGGTGAACATCTTTTGCAGTTCGAGCGCCGGCACCTGCTCGGCGAGCGCGCGGAAGAATGCGTTGGCGTGGGGAACGTCGGTACGGCTGCTCCAGAGCGCGGGCGCCTGCACGAAAGAGAGGAGCGCCATCGCCAAATACGCCGCGAACGCCACGGCGCCCAGCAGATTGACGCGAAAACGAAGTGCGGCGATCGGCACGGCCGGCTCCCTGCTCCCTCCGCTGAATTTCTGCCCGCTCGGAACGCTTTGCGCAATCTCTCGCGTGGCGTATACGGGCGAAAACCGTTCCGCGCACCCCGGGGCCGAGCGTGCCATCCACGACGCAACGCATCTTGATGCTCGACGCCCCGCGCCGGGTCGCCTTCGCCGAGCGGCCGCTGCCGCCCCCGGGGCCCGGCGACGTGCTGGTGCGATCACATTACTCCACGTTCAAGCACGGGACGGAGATGATGGCCTATTCCGGCCGCAGCCCGTTCGCGAACCGGGTGTTCGATCCGCGCCTGCGTCTGTTCGAGCCGGCCGGAACGGCGCAAAATTTCTATCCGCGCCCGATGGGCAGCATGATGGTGGGCGCAATTCTCGCGGTGGGCCGGGAGGTCCGCGGGCTCGCGCCGGATCAGCTCGTCTATGCCTGGGCGCCGATCGCCGACGTTCACGTGCTGCCGGCGGAGAAGCTGGCGCCGCTCGATTCGCTCACGCCGCAGCAGGCGCTCTGCATCGATCCGGCCGCCTTCGCGCTCGGCGCGCTCTACGACGGCGCGATCGGCGCGTCGGAGACGGTGCTTGTCACGGGCCTTGGCGCGATCGGCCTGTTCGCCGTGCAATATTGCCGGGCACGCGGCGCCAGTGTGCTGGCCGCGTCGAGCTTCGCCCCGCGCCGGGCGCTCGCGAAGCAATGCGGGGCGGGGGAGGTCTACGATCCCGGCGCACAGGCCGACCTGGCGCGGCACATCAAGGAACAGACCGGCGGCGCCGATGCGGTGATCGAATGCTCCGGAAGCCTCGCCAATCTCGCGTTGGCCATCCGCGCGGCGCGCCAATGCGGCCGCGTCGTCTGCGTCGGCTTCTACGGCCCGGCCGACGCGCGGCTGAACCTTGGCGAGGAGTTCTTCCACAATCGCCTGAGCCTGCTCGCCTCGTTGCCCGCGCATAGCTGGGACAATCCGGTCCGGGGCGAGCAGCCGCTCCGCGCCAAGGAGCTGCAGCAGCTCGCGGCGCGCGATCTCGCCGCCGGCACGATCGTGCCCGATGGGATCCTGGCCCCCACCGTGCCGTTCGCCGAGGCCGCGCGTGCCGTGCAATGGATCGCCGACACGCCCGAGCGCGTCGTCAAGATTCTGGTGAAACACGATTGAGCGCGGCGGTGGCGCCTGGTCGGGCGCTGGGCTAGGTTGGCCCTCCAAGCGACGATGCGGAGACGCGCGCGGGCATGACCGGCGGATTTCACGAGCCCTTGGTGACGAGCAAGGCCAAGCCGCCCTCGGACCGGGGGACGGGCCTGGTCTTCACCGCCGTGGCGCTGGCGGTGGCGGTGCTGTTCCGCCACAAGGCGCCGGTCTGGATCTCGGCGCTGGCGGTGGCGGGCGTGCTCGCGGCCGTGAGCTTTACGCGGCCGGCGCTGCTGCGGCCGCTCAATCTCGCGTGGTACAAGTTCTCGCAGCTGCTGAACCGGATCACCAATCCGGTGGTCATGCTGGCGGTCTTCGCCGTCGCCTTCGTGCCGATGGGGCTGTTGATGCGGCTCTGGCGCGATCCGCTGGTCCGCCGCCGGCGCGCGGACGCGGCCAGCTATTGGGTCGTCCGCGGCCGCCCCGACGCCGGCCAATCGATGCGCAATCAGTTCTGACTCGCTTGCATCCCGCCTTTGCGCGAATATGAGCGGTCAATGGAGAAATCGGGGCCATGGGGTCGTTGCTGAAAGAGCTGTTCCGCTACATGCGGGCGCGCAAGAAATGGTGGCTGCTGCCGGTGCTGATCGTGCTGCTGGTGTTCGGCGGCCTCTTGATCCTGGCGCAAGGCTCGGCGATCGGGCCGTTCATCTACACGGTGTTCTAGCGCAGCACCCGCACAAGAGAATTTCGCGCTGATGCACATCCTCGGCATCTCGGCCTTCTATCACGACAGCGCCGCGGCGCTTCTGCGCGACGGCAAGGTCATCGCCGCCGCGCAGGAAGAGCGCTTCACGCGCAAGAAGCACGATTCCGACTTTCCCGAGAACGCGATCGGCTATTGCCTGAAGGAAGGCGGCGTCGCGCTCGCCGACGTCGATCACATCGTCTTCAACGAAAAGCCGTTCCTGAAATTCGAGCGGTTGCTCGAGACCTATCTCGCCAACGCGCCGCGCGGCTTCCGATCGTTCCGCGCCGCGATGCCGGTCTGGATCAAGGAGAAGCTGTTCCAGAAGGGAAACCTCATCAAGGCGCTGGAGGGCATCGGCGGCAAGGGCAGCGTGGGCGACAAACTTTTGTTCGCCGAGCATCACCAGAGCCACGCGGCCTCGGCGTTCTTCCCGTCGCCGTTCCAGGAAGCGGTGGTGCTGACGCTCGACGGCGTCGGCGAATGGGCGACGGCCTCGGTCTCGCTTGGGAAGGGCCGCATGCTCGAGATCGTGCGCGAAATCCGCTGGCCGCACAGCCTGGGCCTGCTCTACTCGGCCTTTACCTATTACACGGGCTTCAAGGTCAATTCGGGCGAATACAAAGTGATGGGCTTAGCGCCCTATGGCGAGCCCAAATACGCCGCGGCGATCCTCGATCACCTGATGGACCTGAAGGAGGACGGCAGCTTCTGGCTCGATCAGAGCTATTTCGACTACGCGACCGGCCTTACGATGACCGCGGCGAAGTTCGACGATCTCTTCGGCGGTCCGCCGCGCGATCCCGCCCAGAAGCTCACCCAGCGCCACATGGACCTCGCCGCTTCGGTGCAGAAGGTGACCGAAGAGGTGATGCTGCGGATGACGCGCGAGCTCGCGCGCACCTATGCCATGCCCAATCTCTGCATCGCCGGCGGCGTGGCGCTGAATTGCGTCGCCAACGGCAAGATCCTGCGCGAGGGCCGCTTCAAGAATCTCTGGATGCAGCCGGCGGCCGGCGATGCCGGCGGCGCGCTCGGCGCGGCGCTCGCGGCGTGGCACATGCATGTGGGCAAGGAGCGGATTCTCAATGGCGACGCGCATGCGCGCCTTGACGGCATGCAGGGCTCGTTCCTCGGGCCTTCGTACGCCCAGAGCGAGATGCAGCAGCGTCTCGCCGGCGCCGGCGCCGCGTTCGAGGTGCTGGACGAAGCGCCGCTGCTGGCGCGCGCCGTCGATTCGCTTGCGGCCGGTGACGCCGTGGGCTGGTTCCAGGGGCGCATGGAATTCGGACCGCGCGCGCTCGGCGGCCGCTCGATCCTCGGCGATCCGCGCAATCCCGCGATGCAGAAGACGCTCAATCTCCGCATCAAGTATCGCGAAAGCTTCCGGCCCTTCGCGCCCTCGGTGCTCGACGAGGACGTGGCCGAGTATTTCGAGCTCGACCAGCCGAGCCCCTACATGCTGCTCGTCGCCGACGTGAAGCGGAACCGGCGCCGCCAATTGAGCGCGGACGAAGAAAACCTGTTCGGCATCGACAAGCTCAACGTCCCGCGCTCCGACATCCCGGCCGTCACCCACGTCGACTATTCGGCCCGGATTCAGACTGTGCACGCCGAAACCAACCCGCGCTACCACGCGCTGTTGAAGGCGTGGAAGGCGCGCACCGGCTGCTCGGTGCTGGTCAACACGAGCTTCAACGTGCGCGGCGAGCCCATCGTGAACACGCCCGAAGACGCGTTCCGCTGCTTCATGGGCACCGAGATGGAGACGCTCGTGGCCGGCAATTGCCTGATGCGCAAGGACCGGCAGAATCCGGCGCTCGCCAAGGACTACAAGCACAAATTCGAGCTCGATTAGAACCGGCCGAGCCGTGCGCGGCGCACACTCCGAGGCCCGCCCACACTTGCCATAAGCCGGCGGCGGCGCGTGCGCCGCAACGCGGTCGCGGCGTTTTTACAATTCGTCAAGTGCTTCGGTGGCCTGCATCGCCAAAAATATTGCCGATCATGGCGCGGTCCGACGCCACTTCTCCCGTTGCCGTCGGCGCATATTGTAGATAGTTTTGCATACATGGTCGGATGGGGAGATTTCCGTAGGGAAATCATCGGCCAATCATGGTTGACAAGATGCAGATACATCGGGGACGTGCGATCGAGGGACCAATCCGCTCCCAGCGAGCGGATTCTCCGCGAATCGAATTCCAGCCCGCTTCCTCATGGCGACAGGTGCGCTGTTCGCAGCCACGCCTGGAGTCGTGAAGACAATGCAGTCGCGACGGCACAAGACGCCGCATCGCGACTGATCGCCCGGGCGGAGGAGACCGCCCGACAACGTCGAAAAAACGCAGCGGGCTTTCGGGGTCGATTCTATGAATGCGGACGGATCCAGAGAACGAGCTGCCGTCAAGATTGGCGCGCTGGAGCCCAGCGTCGCCGGGCGAAAGGGAGTCTTCTTCGCGCTGCTGAAGTCGATGCGGCTCCATCAGTGGGTCAAGAATCTCATCATCTTCGTCCCGCTCGTGCTCGCCGGAAAATTCCAGAGCCGCGAAGCCTGGAGCGCCTGCATCACCGGCTTCTTCGCGTTCGGCGTTCTCGCCTCCGCGACCTACATCCTGAACGATTTGCGCGACGTCCGTTTTGACCGCCTGCATTGGTCGAAATGGGCGCGCCCGCTCGCCAATGGCGATCTCCCGCAGATGCCGGCGCTGGCGGCCGTCGGCGCGGGGGCCATCCTGGGCCTCGCGATCGCCGCCACGGTCCATCTCGGCGCGGCGCTGATCCTGGCCTTCTACGGCGCCGTCACGCTCGCTTATTCGTTCAGCTTGAAGCGCGTGCCGGTGCTCGACGCCTTCGTGCTGGCGGCGCTGTTCACGCTCCGCCTAGTCTTCGGCATCTACCTTGCGGACGTGGTGGCCTCGCCCTGGCCT
>JBKOUH010000244.1:0-4283 GCA_046723285.1 Pseudomonadota bacterium | reverse complement strand
CACTTATGCGCCTTCGTCGGCAGCGTCAGATGTGTATAAGAGACAGATGACGGTCTAATTGGAGTGAAGCGCCTCGATCTTCTCGCGAAGAATATGAATCTCCGCGTCGTGGAACGCCTTCAGGCGCGACCAGCGGCGCTCGGTGAAGCTCTTGGGGCGCCAGGCGGACATGCTGACGATGCACGTGTTCTTGCCGCGCCCGAGCGTCTCGCCGGCGACCACGCGCGTCGTGATGCGCATCGCCAGGTCCTTCTCGCTGCTGCCGACGTGATAATCGATGAGAAGGCGGCGCGGATCGGCGTCGACGCGGAACGCGATCGCGCTGCCGTCGGCCACCGAGCCGCCCTTGAAGAGATCACTGCGGCCGATGCGCTTCGCCTCGAGCGCGCCCAGCGCCCATTCGCCGACCTTCGTGCCGTCGGCAAGATAATCGAACGCCAGCCGCGCCGGCGCCGCCACTTCGGCGGTGACGACGTAGCACAAGTCGGAATCGTTTGCGGTCATCGGTCTTCGCTCATTCTCTTTTGTCGTCCCCGCAAAAAGCGGGAACTCATTCTGCCGCGCGATGCCAAGGTCGACATCGCGCACCGCATCGGAGCAATCCTTATCCATCGTCCAACGCCGCGTCGACGGCATACTAATCGTTCGCTGAGCCGTGCGGCGAAGGCATGGGTCGCCGCTTTCGCGGGGACGATAGGATAGACTAAGGTCGGCGGATCGTTTCGCCGCTCCGCGCATCGCGGGCGGGAGGGAGAGCAATCATGAAACCGTTCAGCCGCGTCTTGGCGCAGGCGGCCACCGCATTTGCCGTCGCCGCCGCGCTCGTCTTCGCATCCGCCGCATCCGCCGAAACCGTCATCAAAGTCGGGCTCACGCTGCCCAAGGGTTTGCCCGGCTTCGACCACGTCAACGGCATGTACGAGACTTTCGGGCGCGAGGTCGAGGCGGCGACGAAGGGCGAGTTGAAGGTCGATCTCGCCTACGGCGGCTCGCTCGGCAATCCCAATGACCGCCTGAACCAGATGCGGCGCGGCATCATCCCGATGTCCGACGCCTCCGACGGCAACTACGCGGCCATCTACCCGGATATCCAGGTTTTCTCGCTGCCGTATCTCTTCCCGACCGAGCAGATCGCGTGGAAGGTGTTCGATGGGCCCGCCGGAATGGCGATGGCCGAGGACATCAGGAAGAAGACCGGCATCCGCGTGCTCGGCTGGTGGGAGGCGGGCGGCTTCCGCCATTTCAGCTCCAACAAGCCGATCCGCTCGGTCAAGGATTTCGCCGGCCTCAAGGTGCGGGCGCTCGGCCCCGCCAACGCCAAGCCGGTCGAAGCCGCGGGCGGAACCGCCTCGGCCATTCCGTTCAACGAGCTCTACACCTCGTTGAAGACCGGCGTCGTCGACGCGCAGGACAATTCGGTCAGCGTCTTCCGCCTCGTGAAGCTCTACGAGGTGCAGAAATATCTGACCCTGTCGGGCCATTCCTATTCGTTCGGTCCGATGGGCATCAACGACGCGTTCTACGAGAAGCTCTCGCCGGTGCAGAAGAAGGCGATCGACGACGCGGCCAAGAAGGCCATCGCCTACAACCGCGAGACCTCGCGCAAGATCGAGGGCGAGGCGCTTGCCTTCGTCAAGCAGAACGGCGTCACCGTGATCGAGATGGGCGCGGCCGAGAAGGACGAGATGAAGGCGAAGATGCAGCCCGCCGTGCGCGGCTGGCTGCTGACGCAGATCTCGTCGCCGAAGGTGCTCGACGACGCGCTGGCGGCGGTAAAAGCGGCGCAGTAGGCGTGTCGCACGGCGCTTCCGGCGTAGGCGAGCGCTGCAAGCGCCTGCGCGCGAGACCGGCCGCGTGAAACGGCTCCTCGACGCGCTCGAGAAGGGCGCCGTCTTCGTCGGCGGCGTGGCGATGGCGTGCCTCGCCATCGCCGTGATCGCGCTGGTGGCGCTGCGCTATCTCTTCAGCGTCTCGCCGTTCTGGAGCGAGGAGCTCATCCGCATCTGCCTCTTGGCGGCGGTGCTGCTCGGCGCCGGCGTCTCTGTGCGCGCCAACCGCCACATCCGCGTCGAGTTCCTGACCGAGCTGCTGCCGCCGGCCTTGCGCCGCGCCTGGTACCTGTTCCTCGACGTCATGGCGCTCGGGCTCTTCGTGCTCATCGTCGCGACCGGCATCGAAGCCGTCGGCTTCAATCATTCGATGCGCACGGTGGCGCTGCAGATCCCGATTTCGACCGTGATCTGGCTGGTTCCCGCCGGGTTCGCGATCGCCGCCATCTTCATGCTCGAGGAGATCGTCCGCCGCTGGAAGAAGAAGCCATGAGCGCCTCGCTCACGGCCTTCCTTGCGGTGTTCGTGTTCATGATGGTTGCGGCCGTGCCGGTCGCATGGTCGATGCTGATCTCGGTCGTGGTCTACATCGCCGTGAGCGGCCAGTGGGCGCTGCTGCCGGTGCTGCCCGAGAAGATCTATCAGGGCATCGATGTCTTCATCTTGGTCGCGATCCCGCTGTTCCTGCTCGCGGGCGAGCTGTTCAGCGAGGGCGGGCTTGCGCAGCGCATCGTCGTCTTCGCCGACGCGGCGTTCCGCTGGATGCGCGGCGGCATCGCCCAGGTCGCGGTCGCCACCTGCATTTTCTACGCGGGCATTACCGGCGTGGCGCTGGGCGAGATCGCGGCGCTGGGCCGCATCTTCATTCCGGCCATGGTGCGCGCGGGCTACACGCCGGCGTTTGCCGCGGCGGTCATCGCCTCAGGCTCGATCATCGGGCCGACGATTCCGCCCTCGCTGCCGATCATCATCTACGGCTCGGCGACCAACGTCTCGATCGGCGGCATGTTCGCGGCCGCGGTCATACCGGGCATCATCCTCGGCGCGGCGCAGATGGGCTGGATCGCCTACGCCTGCAAGCGCTTCCCGCTGAAGCAGGACGAGGCGCGCGTCTCGCTCGGCGCGAGCTTCTTGAGCGCGCTGCCCGCGATCGGCATGCCGTTTCTCATCCTCGGCGGCATCTTGGGCGGCGTCTTCACGCCGACCGAGGCCGCGGGCAGCGCGGTCCTCTATGCGTTTCTGCTCGCGGTCGTGGTCTACCGCACGGTGCGGCTGGGCAAACTCGTACCGATCCTCGGCCAGTCGGTCACGTTTTCGGGGCAGCTGCTGATCATCGTCGGTGCCGGGGCGGCGCTCGCCTGGGTGCTCGGCTTCGAGAACGCCACCGGCCGCGTGGCCGCGCTGGTCCAGGAGATGGGCCTGGGCCCCTACGGCACGATGCTGCTGGCCAACGTCCTCTTTCTCATCCTCGGCTGCTTCGTCGACCCCACGACGTCGATCATCTTGTTCGCGCCGATCCTGGCGCCGGCGGCCGCCGCGGCGGGCATCGATCCGTTGCATTTCGGCGTGGTGATGATCGTGAACCTCAACATCGGGCTCATCACGCCGCCGCTCGGCGTCTCGCTGTTCGCGGCCGAGCGCATCGCGCAATGCGGGCTCAATGCCGTGATCAAGGAGTCTCTGCCGCTCATCGTGATCAACATCGCGGCGCTGGTGCTGATCGCGATGGTGCCGCAGATCTCGCTGTTCCTGCCGCGGCTCGCGGGATTCTGAGCGCCGGCTATTTCGCCTTCGGCACCTGCACCGTGCGGCTGCCGAGCGCGCCGCGCACTTGGACGAAGCGGAGGCTTTCGGCCTCGGCGGGCTCGATGCGGAGCGTCACGACGATCGCCGTTTCCACTTGCGCGACCGGCGAGCCGCGCGGCGGCGGCGTCGCCACGAAATCGAGCACGTAACCGCCGTCCACCTTGACGAGGTCGGGGCGGGGCTTCAGCGCCGCATTGGTGAAGCCGGCGATCGGCACCGTGCCGCCCGCCGTCACCAACAGGGCACCGTCCGATCGCGTCAGCGTCACGCTGCTGACTCGCTGCACCAGCACCACGTCTTGGGCAAAGGCCGCGGCCGGAGCGGCGAGAACGAGGGCGGCGGCCAGGGAAAAGCGAACGCGCATCGGAGGCTCGGCGGCTGAAGGCTGCAATGCTTGGCGGCTCGCAACGAGAAGTCAATCGGGCCGGTCCCAATGGCGCCGATTGCCACAGCCGCTAGGCAGCGTCATGGGCGGAGACTAATCTCGCGCCATGTCGACCTTTCTCCTCATCGTCGCGATCATCTGCGCGCTCGGCGCGGTCGCCTCGCTGCTCACCGGCGTCATCGGCATGAGCGGCCGCGAGTTCAACCAGAAATACGGCAACAAGCTGATGCGCGCGCGCGTCGGATTCCAGTTCGCGGCGATCC
>JBKOUH010000365.1:0-1785 GCA_046723285.1 Pseudomonadota bacterium | reverse complement strand
GGGCTCGGAGATGTGTATAAGAGACAGGCGATGTACTTGGCCAGCGCGTCGATGTCGGTGTCGCTGTAGCCCTTGGCGAGGCGCGTCATCACCGTCGCCGAACGCTTTCCGTCGCGGAAGTCCAAGAGCGCCGTCTTGATGAAGAGCTCGTTCTTGCCGGCGATGCTCGGGATCTCGCCCGCGCTCTTGCCGCCGGGCCCGTGGCAGTTGAGGCAGGACATGGCGAGCATTTGCCCGTCGGCCTGTTGCGCGCGGACCGCGCCGCCGCTCGCGGCCAGCGCCATGCCGATGGCGACGAAAAAGAGGCGCTTCATCTGCGGTTTCTCCCTTTGCTCGCGGCCATCATACACGAAAGTGGCCGCATCTTTGCCGGCAACCATATTCGATTTTCGGAAAACGATCATCGGAACGGCGGCGTGAAATTCCGGGAACGTGCCAAGGCGACGCGATCGCGCGCCGCGACGCGCTCAGATTCCGTGGTCGATCGCCGCGCGCTCCATGCGCCAGATGAGGAGCTTCACGGCGATGATGGCGCCGGCGACGATGCCGCCGAACGCGATGAGGCTGCCGATACCGAGCGTGGCAACGCCGGTCAGGCCCTGCCCCACCGTGCAGCCCGCCGCCATCACGCCGCCGAAGCCCATCAGCGCGCCGCCGCCCATGTGGCGCAGCATGTCGGCGCGGTCGGCGAACATCTCGACGCGGAAGGTGCGGCTCGCCACCGCGGCGGCGAAGCTGCCGGCGAGAATGCCGAACACCACCGCCACGCCGAACGAGATCTTGGCGCCGGTAAACGTCATCAAATATTGCAGCGTGTCGCCGGCGGGGCCGACGAGCGTGAGCGAGACCGGCGGCACCGGCTCGAACTCGTCGGCGGCGAGCCAGCCCGTGGCCGCCCAGCCCGCCACCACCAGCGCGCCCAATGCGAGCCCGGCGGCGATGTCGCGCGCGCTGCCGCGAAACGCGCGGTCGCGCGCGCACCAAACGAGGATTGCCGCCGCGATCACGCCGGCGACGGCGCCGATCGCGGTACCGGCGTCGAGGCCAAAGAAGCCCGCCGCGAGCGAAGGCAGGCCCTGCGTCGAGAAACCGAGCTTGCTCAAATCCGTGCCCGCGACCTCGACCGACGTGCGCACGTAATAGAGGAGACCGCGCGCGGTCATGTAGCCGACGAGGCCCATGACGATGAACACGATGAAGCTCTTCAAGCTGCCGGCGCCGACGCGGACGACGGTGCGGCTCGCGCAGCCGCCCGCCAGCACCATGCCGAAGCCGAACAGCAGGCCGCCGAGCCCCATCGCGATCCACGCGATGCGCGGCGCCAGGTAGAAGCTCTTGTCGACCGCCACGAGGCCCGAAAGCAGCAGCGCGTTGGTGCCGACGATGGCGATGGCGACCGCAAGCATCCAGGCGCGCAGGCGCTTCTTGTCGCCGAGCGCCACCGCGTCCGAAATAGCGCCCATCGCGCAGAAATTGGTGCGCTGCACGACCGCGCCGAACAGCGTGCCGATAACAAGGCCGGACAGGACGAGGACGAGCGTGCTGCTCATGAATCCCGCGGACGCAAAACAAAACCGCCGCAGCAGGCGCCGGGCGGTTTCACCCTCGCTTTAGCGGAATTTTTGAGGCGCCCCGCAAGCTGACGATCAAATCGGCGCCGCCCGAAAATTGGGCAATCCCGCCGGACAAGTCAACGGGGGCCGCGGGTCACCACGTATGCGCGTTGCCGCCGGCGGCCACCGATTCGTCGTGCTTCTTCTCGAAATAGTCGCGGAACGCGCCGGC
>JBKOUH010000138.1:0-3386 GCA_046723285.1 Pseudomonadota bacterium | reverse complement strand
CTCATCCCCTATAGCCACAGAACCGAGATCAAGAACCTGCCGAGCCCTCCGCCGTCGGCGCCGTCGTGGCAGAACTGGATCGGGACCGACACCGATTCGCACGACCTGCTCGCCCGCGTCATCTACGGCTTCCGCATCTCGGTGCTGTTCGGACTCGTGCTCACCATCGCGTCGAGCATCGTCGGCGTGCTCGCCGGGGCCGTGCAGGGCTATTTCGGCGGTCGCGTCGATCTCTATTTCCAGCGCTTCATGGAGATCTGGGACTCGGTGCCGACCCTCTATCTCCTGATCATCCTCTCGGCGTTCATCCAGCCCGATTTCTGGTGGCTGCTCGGCATCATGCTGCTGTTCAGCTGGATGGGCCTGGTCGGCCTGGTGCGCGCCGAATTCCTGCGCGCGCGCAATTTCGATTACGTGCGCGCCGCGCGCGCGATGGGCGCGTCCTCGGCCGCGATCATGTTCCGCCACATTCTGCCCAACGCGCTGGTCGCGACCATCTCGTTCATGCCGTTCATCACTTCGGGCAGCATCGGGTCGCTGACCGCGCTCGATTTCCTGGGCTTCGGCTTGCCGCCGGGCTCGGCCTCGCTCGGCGAATTGGCGAAACAGGGGAAGGAATTCGCCACCATCGCGCCCTGGCTCGGCGCCACGGCCTTCGTCATCGTCGCCATCATGCTTTCGCTGCTCGTGTTCATCGGCGAAGCGGTGCGCGACGCGTTCGATCCGCGCAAGATGGCGATGGGCGGCGTCGCGGCCGAGCCGCAACCTGCGCTGCCGGCGGCCGCCGCGGCGCCGGCCGGCGGCACGGTCATCTGAGGGCGCGCTGATGGCCGAGGCACCGCTCCTCGAAGTCAAGGACCTCTCGGTCCAGTTCCGCGCCGGCAATGCCGTGTTCGATGCGGTGAAGGGCGTCTCGTTCCACATCAATCGCGGCGAGACGCTGGCGCTCGTCGGTGAAAGCGGCTCCGGGAAATCGGTGACCGCGCTTTCCGTCCTGCAGCTGCTGCCCTATCCGGCCGCGCGCCACCCGAGCGGCAGCATCAAGTTCAAGGGCGAGGAACTGATGGGCGCGCCCGAGCCGAAGCTCCGCGCCATCCGCGGCAACCGCATCGGCATGATCTTCCAGGAGCCGCTGACGGCCCTGAACCCGCTGCACACGGTCGAAAAGCAGATCAACGAGGTGCTGTTCGTCCACAAGGGCCTTTCGCGCACGGCCGCACGGGCGCGCACGCTCGAGCTCCTGGAGCTCGTCGGCATCCGGAAGGCCGCGAAGCGCTTGGGCGCCTATCCGCACGAGCTCTCCGGCGGCCAGCGCCAGCGCGTGATGATCGCGATGGCGCTCGCCAACGAGCCCGAGCTCTTGATCGCCGACGAGCCCACCACCGCCGTCGACGTCACGATCCAGGCGCAGATCCTGAAGCTCTTGAAAGAGCTGCAGCAGCGCTTCGGCATGGGGCTTCTCTTCATCACCCACGATCTGGGGCTCGTGCGCGTGTGGTGCGTCCGTTTGGGTGTGATGGAGTGCGGCATGATCGTCGAGACCGGCCCGGTCGCCGACGTGTTCAAGGCTCCGCAGCATCCCTACACGCAACGCCTACTAAGTTCAGAGCCCAAGGGCGGGCCGGTGCCCGTCGTCGGCGGCGCCGAAGAGGTGATGTCGACTCAGGGCTTCCGCGTTTGGTATCCGATCAAGGCCGGAATCTTCCGCCACACGGTCGACCATGTGAAGGCCGTCGACGACGTGGCCTTCCGCGTGCGCGCGGGCGAAACCGTCGGCGTCGTCGGCGAAAGCGGCTCGGGCAAGTCGTCGCTGGGCTTCGGCTTACTGCGCCTCGTCGAGAGCCACGGCCCCATCGTCTTCGTCGGCCGCGACATCCAGGCCCTGAAATCGGCCGAGCTCCGGCCCGTCCGCCGCCAGCTCCAGATCGTGTTCCAGGATCCGTTCGGCAGCCTCTCGCCGCGCATGACGGTCGGCGAGATCGTGGCCGAGGGCTTGAAGATCCACGGCATCGGCGCCGACGACGAGGCGCGCGAGCTGATGGTGGTGGCGGCGCTGGAAGAGGTCGGCCTCGATCCCGAGACGCGCAACCGCTACCCGCACGAATTCTCGGGCGGTCAGCGCCAGCGCATCTCGATCGCGCGCGCGCTGGTCTTGAAGCCGAAGCTCATCGTGCTCGACGAGCCCACCTCGGCGCTCGACCGCTCGGTGCAGGTGCAGGTGATCGACTTGCTCCGGAAGCTGCAGCGCGATCACAACCTCGCCTATATCTTCATCAGCCACGATCTGGCCGTGATCCGCGCCATGAGCCATCAGGTCGTCGTCATGCGCGACGGCAAGGTGGTCGAGCAGGGCCCGACCTCCGAAATCCTCTCGCGCCCCAAGGAAGCCTATACGCGGGCGCTATTGGCGGCGGCGTTTGATTTCAAGGCGGATGAAAGCGGCGTCGTGAAAGTATAGTCCTTCGGCCGGGGTGACGTGCCGAGGGCGAGGGGGCCAAAGCACAATGGTTGCTGCGCCATGACTCTCGCGATCACCAAAGCCGCCATCGTCGGCGCCACCGGCGCCACCGGCATCGCCCTCGCCGCCGAGCTTGCCGCCGCCGGCATCGCAGTGCGCGTCGTGGCGCGCCGGGCTGAAACACTGGCGCGGCTCTTCCCCGCGGTGGCGATCGAGAAGACGCCGGCCGATGCGCGCGATGCCGCCGCGCTGGCGCGCGCGGTTTCCGGCTGCGAACTCGTCGTCGATTGCATCGGCGTTCCCGCCGGCGCGATGCGCGAGCACGCGGTGACGGCAGTCAGTATCGTTGCCGCCGCCAAGGGCACGGGCGCGAGGCTGCTACAGGTCTCGAGCTACTGGGCCTATCTGCCGCTCCAGCGCCTGCCGCTTGACGAAACGCATCCGCGCACCGGCGGCAACTTCTACATCCAGGCGCGGCGCGCGGCCGAGGACATCCTCGAAGGCGCCGGTGCCGCCATCGTGCATCTCCCCGATTTCTTCGGGCCCTATGTGGGCGCAAGTTCGCTGCAGCAGCCGCTTACCGACGCCGCCAACGGCCGCGCGATGAATTGGATCGGTGCGCCGTCGCTCGCGCGCGAATACGCGTTCGTGCCCGACGCGATGCGCCTCGTGGCCGCGCTCGCACGGCGGAACGAGGCCTATGGCCAGCGCTGGATCTTTCCGGGCAACGGTCCCTTGGCCGGCGCGGAGGCGGCGGCGATCGCCTCGCGCCATCTCGGCCGCAAAGTGAAGCTCCGCAGCGCCGGACTGCTGCTGATGCGCATTGCAAGCCTCTTCAAGCGCGATGCGCGCGAATTTCTGCCCATGGTGCCGCACTATCTCACGCCGATTCGCTACGACGCCGCGAAACTCGCGCGCCTCCTGGGCC
>JBKOUH010000442.1:0-6662 GCA_046723285.1 Pseudomonadota bacterium | reverse complement strand
GTTCACCTTGTTGGTGGCGAAGCCGCCGAGCGCCTTGTAGAGCGCGGCCGGCACGCTGCGCACGCGGAAAACAAAAGAGGTGATGCACGGCCCGTCGCCCTGTTTCGGGCGCTTCGGCGTCTTGCTCATCACCAGGAACCGCGTGGTGTTGTGCTCGGCGTCCTCGATGTTGCGCTTCAGGATTTTGAGACCGTAGATCTCGGCCGCGAGGCTCGACGAGATCGCGGCCTTGGTGGGATCGCCCCAGGCCGCGACGTCCTGCGCGGCGCCCGCCGTGTCGGCGTGCACGACGGCGTTGAGGCCCAGCGCCTTCAGCGCCTTCCGGCATTGCCCCAGCGCGTGCACGTGGCTGTGCGCTTCCGTCAGGTCCTCGGTCTTCGCGCTCTTCAACGCGAGCAGGCAGTGCTCGACGCGCTGGAAGTGCTCGCCGACGATGTGGAGGCCCGAATGCGGCAGGATGTGGTGGATGTCGGCCACGCGCCCCGCGATCGAATTGTCGATCGGGATCATCGCGAGCCGCGCCTTACCCTCGCGCACCGCGGCGAACGCCTCCTCGAACGACGGGCAAGGCAGCGGCGTCATCGCGGGAAACGCGCCCTTGCAAGCCAGGTGCGAGTAGGCGCCCGGGTAGCCCTGGAAGGCGATGCGGTTGGCGGCGTTCGGCATGGCGGTGATTATCGTATGATGAAACGCGGCGGTTACCACGACCGCGACCGCAAGGCGAGTGCGAATTCGGCCGCGATCAATTCACTTGGGTGCCAGCAACGCGCGGGCGCGTTCGAGATCGGCGGGGGTGTCGACGCCGAACGGCACTTTGTCGACGAGCGCGGCGTCGATGCGCATGCCGGCTTCGAGCGCCCGCAACTGCTCGAGCCGCTCGCGCTTCTCGAGCGGGCTCGGCGGCAACGCCACGAAGCGCGCGAGCGCCGGGCGGCGGAACGCGTAGATGCCGATGTGGTGATAGAGCGGCCCGTCGCCGCTCGGCACCGGCGCGCGCGAGAAATAGAGCGCGCGCGCCACGCGCTTCCCCGGCGCGAAGGCGGTGACGCATTTGACGACGCTGGGCTCGCGCCGCTCGTACTCTTCGCGGCATTCGGCGACGAGCGTCGCGATGTCGACCGCGGGATCGGCGAGCGGCGCCAGCACCGCGCGCACGTCGGCCGGATCGATCGCGGGGAGATCGCCTTGGAGGTTCACGACGACATCGTGCTTGCCTTCGGGATCGGCCTTGCCGAGCGCCTCGAAGATGCGGTCGGTGCCCGAGGGATGATGCGCGCCGGTCAGGATCGCGCGGCCGCCGGCGCGCTCGACCGCATCGGCGATCGCGCGCTCGCCCGCGGCCACGATCACCGGCCCGACCTTGGCCTCGACCGCGCGGCGCCAGACATGGACGATCATCGGCGCGCCGTGGATGTCGGCCAAGGGCTTCTCGGGCAGCCGCGTCGCCGCGAGACGCGCGGGAATCAGCACGATCGGTCGAGGCGCCGCCAATTCGCTACTTCCTTGCTGAAACTGCTCGAGATTTGCGACACTATGCCGCGCGAAGGCTTCGTTTCCGCGCGCGGCTTCGGAGATGACGCTGGGAGGCGCGGACCATATAACCTTCCGCGCTCACGGAAAACCGTCTTGCCCGGCGCGCCGCCCGCTGCGCGGCCGTTTTGCGAGCATCGAGAGACACGCGATGGAATTCAACAAGATCGCCGGCGCCATTTTGCTCACTCTGCTGTCGATGATGGCGATCGCCAAGATCGGCAACACGCTGGTGCCGATCTACCATCCCCCGCACGACAAGGAAGGCGCGGAGACGGCAGGTCCCAAAGAGCCCGAGCAGAAAGAACCCGAGAAGCCGGTGGCCGAGCTGCTCGCTGCCGCGGATCCCAAGGCCGGCGAGCGCCGCGCGCAGGCCTGCACTTCGTGCCACAGTTTCGAGAAGGGCGGACCCAACAAGGTCGGTCCCAATCTCTGGGACGTCGTCGGTCGCAAGCGCGGCAGCCACGAGGGATATCCCTATTCGGACGGTTTGAAGAGCGCCGGCGGCGAGTGGACTTACGAGCTCATCTTTCAATACCTCGTCAATCCCGGCGCGATGATCCCGGGCAGCAAGATGGCGTTCCGTCTTCCCAACCCGCAGCAGCGCGCGGAAGTGTTGGCGTTCCTGCGCACGCTCAGCGACAACCCAAAACCTCTGCCCGCGGTCGAGAAAAAGAGCGAGACGCCGGCGCCCAAGCCCGACGAGAAGAAGGCCGAGCCCGCGAAGCCCGACGAGAAAAAGCCCGAGCCAGCCAAGACCGAAGAGAAGAAGGCCGAGCCGCCCAAGCCCGCCGAGGCGCCGAAAGCCGCCGAGCCGCCGAAGCCCGCCGAGTCGCCGCAGCCCGCGACGCCGCCGGCCGAGGAGAAGAAGAACTGATGCCGCGCCGCCGGCCTCCCGCCATGGGGCGGCAAGGCCGGCCATGAGCGCGCTCGATCCCGGGCGCCTCCTCGCCTTCGCCAACGCGCTGGCGGATGCGAGCGGCAACGTCATCCGGCCCTATTTCCGCTCCGGCATCGTCGTCGACATCAAGGGCGACGGCAGCCCGGTCACCAAGGCCGACCGCGAGGCCGAGGCGGTCATCCGAGCGCGCATCGCGCAGGAATTCCCCGATCACGGCCTCTACGGCGAAGAGCACGGGCGCTCCAATCCCGACGCCGTCTACGAATGGGTCATCGATCCCATCGACGGCACCAAGGCGTTCCTCTGCGGCGTGCCGCTGTTCGGCACGCTGATCGCGCTCTGCGAGAAGGGCCGCCCGATCCTCGGCATCCTCGATCAGCCGATCCAGAAAGAGCGTTGGATCGGCATGACCGGCCACGGGACGCTCTTCAACGGCAAGCGCGTTCGCGCGAAGCCGCCGGTGCCGCTCAAGAACGCGATCCTCACCTCGACCACGCCCGATATGTTCACCGGATGGAAGGCGCCGAAGCATCAGCGCTTGGCGTCCGCCTGCGCGTTCACGCGTTGGGGCGTCGATTGCTACGCCGTCGGCATGATCGCCAGCGGCAACGTCGACCTGATGGCCGACGCGCTGCTGAAACCCTGGGACTTCCTCGCCCTCGTGCCCATCGTCGAAGAGGCGGGCGGCGTGGTCACGGATTGGATGGGCGCGCCGCTGACGACGTCGTCGGGCGAAACGTTCCTTGCCGCGGCCAACCCCGAGATCCACAATGCGGCGCTGGCATTGCTCGCGGCTTGAGTCGAGAATGCGGGCTGTGAACCGGGTCACACCGCGCTCGCCGTGTCCGTGCTTCAAACGAGCAGCGCGAGAGCGCTGAGCGTCTCCAGAGAGAGGAACGCATGCCATACCGATTTTCGCGCCGCCGCCTTCTGGCCGGATTCGCGGGAACCGCCGCCGCGTCCGCGTGGCGGCCCGTCTTCGCCGAAACCGCGGGCGAGACCATCAAGGCACCGGGCATCGCCATGCACGGCGAGCCCAAATACAAGCCGGGCTTCCATCATTTCGATTACGTCAATCCCAACGCGCCCAAGGGCGGCTCGCTATATCTCGCGGTCGGCGCCGCCACCTTCGACAACCTGAACCCGTACATCCTCAAAGGCACGGCGGCGAGCGGCGTCGACTCGCTGACTTTCGCGACGCTGATGCGCGCCGGCGAGGACGAGCCTTTCAGCAACTACGCCTATGTGGCCAAATCGATCGAAACCCCGAAAGACCGCGCCTGGGCTGCCTTCGAGATCGACGAGCGCGCGCGCTTCCACGACGGCTCGCCGATCACCGCCGAAGACGTGGCGTTCTCGCTGGAGATCCTGAAAGAGAAAGGCCACCCGCAATACCAGCAATATTACAGGGACGTGGAGAAGGTGGAACGCGCCGGCCCGTTGACGGTGCGCTTCGTCTTCAAGACCGCGGGCAATCGCGAACTGCCGCTGATCGTCTGTCAGTTCCCGATGCTGTCGAAGGCCTATTGGTCGAAGCGCGAATTCGACAAAGTCACGCTGGAGCCGCCGCTCGGCAGCGGGCCCTACAAGATTGGCCAGTTCTCGCCCGGCCGCTACCTCACCTTCGAGCGCGTGAAGGACTATTGGGCGGCTGAACTGCCGTCGTGCCGCGGCTACGACAATATCGATCTCGTCCGCATCGACTACTACCGCGACGAGACGGTGCAGCGCGAGGCGTTCAAGGCCGGCGAATACGATTATCACGACGAGCGGCAAGCGCTCGCTTGGGCGACGCAATACGATACGTCGGCCGTGCGCCAGGGCCTTCTGATCAAGCGGCCGGTGCCGAATTCGCGCCCGCAGGGAATGCAGGCTTTCGTCTTCAACACGCGGCGGCCGATCTTCGCCGATTGGCGCGTGCGCCGCGCGCTGGCGCTGGTGTTCGATTTCGAGTGGACCAACAAGAACATCTTCTACGGCCAATATGTGCGCACGAAGAGCTACTTCGCCAACTCGGAGCTGGCCTCGACCGGATTGCCGCAAGGCGAAGAGCTCAAGATCCTCGAGCGCTTCAAGGGCCGCGTGCCCGACAGCGTATTCACCGAGGCCTATACGCTGCCCGTCTATGCCGGCGATGGCAACATCCGCGACGGGCTGCGCCAAGCCCTGGCGCTTTTGAAGGAGGCCGGTTGGGAGTTCAAGGACGGCCGCCTGATGAAAGGCGCTGGTACACTGCGCTTCCAGATCATGCTCGCCTCCGAGGCCGATGAGCGCTACGCGCTGCCCTATGCGCAGAACCTGAAGCGGCTCGGCATCGGCGTCGACGTGCGGCTCGTCGATCCGACGCAGTACCAGAAGCGGGTCGAGAAGTTCGATTTCGACGTCATCAACAGCGGCTGGGGCCAGTCCGAATCTCCGGGCAACGAGCAGCGCGAAATGTGGACGAGCGCCGCCGCCGACATCGAAGGCAGCCAGAACTACACGGGCCTCAAGGATAAGGTGGTCGACGAACTCGTCGACATGATCATCAATGCGCCCGACCGCGAGGGCCTCGTCGCGCGCACCAAGGCGCTCGATCGCGTGCTGCTGCACCATCATCTCGTGGTCCCGTGCTGGTATCTCGACAAGGACCGCATCCTCTATTGGGACAAATTCGGCCTGCCCGAGCCGCACCGGCGCGGCACGTCCAATCGCTATTGGTGGTACGACGCCGCCAAGGCCGAGCGGCTCAAGGGGCGGATTCGCAGCCAGCAGTGACATTTCCGTCAAGCCGCGCCGCCAGCACCGTCGCGACATACTTTCGCCACGGGCGAACGATGGTCTACAGTCGTTCGCCGCCAGCCCCGATCGGGTAACCCATGCCGTCTCGCCGCCACGTCCTCGCGCTGCTCGGCCGCAATGCCGCCGGCCTTGCCGCCGTATCGGCCTTGGGGCCCGCGTTGGCGCGCGGCGAAACCGCCGAGCCCGACATCTACAAGGGCCATGGCATGGCCATGCACGGCGACCTCAAATATCCCGCCGGCTTCGCGCATTTCGACTACGCCAACCCGAACGCGCCCAAGGGCGGCGCCATCTATTTCGGCGCCGGCGGCGCCACTTTCGACAGCCTCAATCCCTTCATCCTCAAGGGTTCGCCCGTCACCGCCGTGATGAGCTACGTCTTCGACACGCTGATGAAGTCGTCCCAGGACGAGCCTTTCAGCAAATACGGCCTCGTCGCCAAGACGATCGAAACGCCGAAGGACCGCGCCTGGGTGGCATTCGAGCTCGACGAGCGCGCGCGCTTTCACGACGGCTCGCCGATCACCGCCGACGACGTCGTCTTTTCGTTCGAAATCCTCACCGGCGACAAGGCGCATCCTCGCCTGCGCCAGTACTATTATGACGTCGTCAAGGTCGAAAAAACCGGCCCGCACGCGGTGAAGTTCACATTCCGCGCCGCGGGCAATCGCGAACTGCCGCTGATTGTGGGCGAGCTGCCAATTCTGCCCAAGGCCTATTGGGCCGCGCGCCCGTTCGACCAGGTGACGCTCGAGAAACCGCTCGGAAGCGGCGCCTACAAGGTCGGCGACGTGAGCCCGGGGCGCTACGTCGTGTTCGAGCGCGTCAAGAACTATTGGGCCGACGACCTTCCGGTCAATCGCGGCCACGACAATTTCGACATTGTGCGTGTGGACTTTTTCCGCGACCAGACCGTTTCGCGCGAGGCGTTCAAGGCCGGCGAGTTCGATTTCGTCTCCGAGAACCAGGCGCTGGCCTGGGCGACGCAGTACGAGGGCGAAGCGTTCCGCGAGGGCCGCGCCGTCAAGCGCGAGATCAAGCACGAGCGCCCCGCCGGCATGCAATGCTTTGTCATGAATACGCGCCGCGCGCAGTTCAAAGATTGGCGCGTGCGGCGCGCGCTGACGCTGTTGTTCGATTTCGAGTGGACGAACAAGAATCTCTTCTACGGGCAGTACGTTCGCTGCAAGAGCTACTTCTCGAACTCCGAGATGGCCGCAACCGGCCTCCCCGAAGGCGACGAGCTCAAGGTGCTGGAGCGCTTCAGGGGCCGCGTGCCAGAGAGCGTGTTCAAGGAGCCCTATGCGCTTCCCGTTTATGCCGGGGACGGCAATATCCGTGAGGGCGCGCGGCAAGCGCTGGCGCTGCTGAAGGAGGCGGGCTGGGAATTCAAGGGCAATGAACTGGCGGACGCGAAGGGCCAGCCCCTCCGCTTCGAGATCATCACCGC
>JBKOUH010000337.1:0-2525 GCA_046723285.1 Pseudomonadota bacterium | reverse complement strand
ACGCTGCCCTTTTCCATCGTCCCATCGACGATGTTCATCGCCGGCGCGCCGATGAATCCGGCGACGAACAGCGTGGCGGGGCGCGAATAGATCTCGTCGGGCGTGCCGATCTGCTCGGCGGCGCCCTGATTCATCACGACGAGGCGGTCGGCGAGCGTCATCGCCTCCACTTGGTCGTGCGTCACATAGAGGCTCGTCGTGCCGAGGCGGCGCTGCAGGCGCTTGATTTCGACGCGCACCTGGCCGCGCAGCTTGGCGTCGAGGTTTGAGAGCGGCTCGTCGAAGAGGAAGGCCTTGGGCTCGCGCACGATCGCGCGGCCCATCGCCACGCGCTGGCGCTGCCCGCCCGAAAGCTGGCGCGGCTTCCGATCGAGCAGCGTGCTCAAACCCAGCGTCTCCGCCGCCGCGCGCACGCGGCGGTCGATCTCGGGCCGCGGCATGCGGCGGTTGCGGAGACCGTAAGCCATGTTGTCGTAGACGCGCATATGCGGATAGAGCGCGTAATTCTGGAACACCATGGCGATGTCGCGCGCAGCCGGCTCCTGGTCGTTGACGCGCGCGCCGTCGATCCTGACCTCGCCCTTCGTCACCGTCTCGAGCCCGGCCACCATGCGCAGCAAGGTGGACTTGCCGCAGCCCGAGGGTCCGAGCAGTACGATGAGCTCGCCGTCGGCCACGGCGAGATCGATGCCTTTCACGGCCTCGACGCCGTTGGGATAGATCTTGCGCACCTCGACGAGGTCGATCGTGGCCATCGTTATTTCTCGCTCTCGACCAGGCCTTTGACGAACAGGCGCTGCATCGCCAGCACGACGATCACCGGCGGGATGAGCGCCAGCATGGCGGTGGCCATGACGAGATTCCACTGCGGCGCCGTATCCACCGCGTTGACCATGCGCGAGATGCCCATGACCACGGTGTAGTAGCTCTCGTTGGTCGAGACGATCAGCGGCCAGAGATACTGGTTCCAGCCATAGATGAACTGGATCACGAACAGCGCCGCGATGTTGGTCTTGGAGAGCGGCAGCAGGATGTCGCGGAAGAAGCGCAAGGGTCCCGCGCCGTCGATGCGCGCGGCCTCGGCCAGCTCCTCGGGCACGGTCAGGAAGAATTGGCGGAACAGGAACGTCGCTGTGGCCGAGGCGATGAGCGGAATGGTGAGCCCGCCATAGGAATCCAGCATGCCGAGATCGGACACGACCTTGAAGGTGGGCAGGATGCGCACCTCGACCGGCAGCATCAGCGTGATGAAGATCAGCCAGAAGAAGCCCATGCGGAACGGGAAGCGGAAATAGACGATCGCGTAGGCCGAGAGCATCGAGATCGTGATCTTCCCGATCGCGATGATCAGCGCCATGATGAGGCTGTTGACCAGCATCGGGCCGACCGGCGGCGCGTTGGCGCCGAGCCCCCGCTCCAGCACGGTGCGGTAATTCTCGAGCATGTGGTCGCCGAACCAGAGCGGCGCCGGCGCCTGGAACATGCGCGGCAGGTCGTGGCTCGAGGCGACGAGCGTGATCCAGAGCGGGAGGCAAATGAACGCGACGCCGGCGATGAGCACGGCGTGCGCGAAGAAGGTCAAGAGCGGCCGCCGCTCGACCATCAGTAATGCACCCGCCGCTCGATGTAGCGGAACTGCATGACCGTCAGCGCGATCACGATCGCCATCAGCACGACCGATTGCGCGGCCGAGCCGCCGAGGTCGAGCGCCCGGAAGCTGTCGGACCACACCTTGAAGACGAGGATTTCCGTCGAGCGTCCGGGCCCGCCGCCGGTCAATGCGTGCACGATGCCGAAGCTGTCGAAGAAAAGGTGCACGATGTTGAGCACGAAGAGGAAGAACGTCGTCGGCGACAGCAGCGGGAAGATGATGGTCCAGAAGCGCTTGAACGGGCCGGCGCCGTCGATCGCCGCGGCCTCGATCACCGAGCGCGGAATCGCCTGGAGGCCGGCGAGGAAGAAGATGAAGTTGTAGCTCACCTGCATCCAGGCGGCGGCGAGCGTGATGAGGAACAGCGCCTGATCGCCGTTCACATAGAAGTTCCACTTGATGCCGACGGCCTCGAGCACATAGGCGAGGACGCCGATGGTGGGATTGAACATGAAGCCCCAGAGCACGCCGGCCAGCGCCGGCGCCACCGCATAGGGCCAAATCAATAGCGTCTTGTAGACCCCGGCGCCGCGGGTCACGCGGTCGGCCATCGTCGCCAGCAGCAGCGCCCCGGCCATGGCGATGACGCAGCTCGTGACCGTGAACACGGCGGTCAGGCGCATCGAGTTCAAATCGTACGGGTCGGAGAAGACACGCTCGAAATTGTCGAGCCAGACGAATTTGGTCGAAAGCCCGAACGCGTCCTCGAGCAGCACGGATTGCACGAGCGCCTGGCCCGCCGGCCAGAAGAAGAAGACCAGCGTGATCGTGACCTGCGGCAGCAGCAGCGCATAAGGCAGGCCGATGCCGCCGAAGGTCGCGCGCTTGATCACCGCTCTTGACCTTGACCGTCATCCCGACCGAAGCGCGATGC
>JBKOUH010000497.1:0-4421 GCA_046723285.1 Pseudomonadota bacterium | reverse complement strand
CGGGGGCGGCGCCTCGCGTGCCGGCGCGACACGCGCCCATTCGGGGATATCGACGGCCTCGTCGCGGCGCTTCATCGGTGGCTCAGCGGGCTCCTTGGGCTTGCCGTGGCGCTCGATGCGCCAACCCTTGCCGGCCCAGTGCTCGCCGAAATGGAAATCGACCGTGGGTTCGCCAGCGAAGGCCTTGGCGACTAGATCGTACCAGCAGCCGGGGCGCATTCCCTGCGTGGTCTCGTAGCCGCAGACGTAGAGGCGATCGGCGGCGCGCGTGAGGGCCACGTAGAGCAGGCGGCGATACTCCTCCAATCCGCGCCGATTGAGTTCGCCGCGCCGGCGCGCTGCTTCCGGAATCTCGTCCGCGCGCACCGGCGCGAACAGCGGCACGGCGCCGAGCGAGCCCGGCGCCGCGCCCTTTTCCGGCCACAACACGCGCTCTTTCTCGTCGGGCAGCGCCACGGTGTCGGCGAGGAACACGATCGGGGCCTGCAGCCCCTTGGCGCCGTGCACGGTCATCACGCGCACCTCGTCGCGCCCGCCTTGGTCGAGATCGCGCTTGATCTCGGTCTCGCCCTGGCCGAGCCAATGCAGGAAGCCTTCCAGGCTCGGCGCGTGCCGGCGCTGATAGTCGAGCGCCAGCTCGAGGAATTCGTCGAGCGGATCCTCGGCGTCGGGTCCGAGCCGCGCGAGGATCGCGCGCCGTCCGCCCTCGGCTTCGAGCACGCGTGCGAAGATCTCGTAGGGCGGCGCGAAGTCGGTGCGCGCGAGCAGCTCTTCGAGCCGCCGCCGCGCCGCCGCAAATTCCGCATTCGCCGCCGCCAGCTCCCCGAGGCGCCGCCACAGCGAGCCCGTGCGCCCGTAGGCGAGCGGGAACAGATGGCGGTCGTCCTCGAAGCCGAAGAACGGCCCCTTCAGCACGTTGGCGAGCGTGAAATCGTCCTCGGGCAGCAGCAGGAAACGGCCAAGCGCCACGAGATCTTGCACCGCGAGCTGCTGCGAAAGCTGCATGCGGTCGATGCCGGTCACCGGCACGCCGCGATTCTTGAGCGCGCTCACCATCGCATCCATGAAGTCGCCGCGCCGGCGCACGAGGATCATCACGTCGCCGGCATGGATCGGGCGGCCGAGCGATTCCAGCATCTCCTTGCGCGCGATCCATTCGGCGATGCGCGCGGCGATCTCGTTGGCGAGCACGGCGTAAGGCTCCGCCACGGCGCTCTCGGGCTCGGCCTCCTGCCACGGCGCCTCGGCGCCGCCGTCGCGCGGCGTCACCGTCGGCCACACTTCGACCAGGCCGGCCAGGCCGCCGCGCGCGGTGAGATGCTCGATCGGCTTGTCGTCCTCGGCCACGCCGGCGCGCGCATCGGGATACCCGAAAACGGTATCCACCGCGTCGAGCACGGCGCGCGTCGAGCGGAACGAGACGGTGAGCGGAACGTCGCGCCACGCGAGCGCCGCATCTGCCGCGCGCTGCCTGAAATAGCGGTGCATGTCGCGGAATTCGGCCGGCGCGGCGCCCTGGAAGCTGAAGATCGATTGCTTGAAATCGCCGACGACGAAGAGGGTGCGGGGCGCGCGTTCCGCGCCGGCGCCGGCGAAGAATTCGTCGACCAAGAGGCGGATCAGCTCCCATTGCTCGGGGCTCGTGTCCTGCGCCTCGTCGACGAGCACGTGGTCGATGCCGCCGTCGAGCTTCCACAGCACCCAGGCCGCGCGGCCATGGCCGAGCAGCGCGCGGGCGCGCTCGATGAGATCGGCGAAGTCCAGCGCCGCGCGCGAGCGCTTGTGATGATCGTAGTGCGTCAGCACCGCGCCGCCGAGGCAGACGAGCGCGGCGGTCGCGGCCGCGGTGCGCAGCACTTTGCAGCGCTGGCGCACGGCGTCGAGGCGCTCGGCTTCTGCGCCGAGAACACTTTGCAGATCGGCCCAGGCGGTCAACGCAGCTTTCGTCGCGAGGCGATCGCGCAGCTTGCCTTCTTTGGTGAAGAATACCGCCGAGTACTCGGCAAATGCCCCCACGCGCCGCTCGTCATCGCCTTCCAGCCAATCGGCGATCACGCGACCGTTGGGCCGATCCGATTTTTCGCTGCCTGCCAATAACGTGATCGCCGCGCGCTTCAGGCGCCCGTCGCGCGCCTTGTCGGCGACGCAGGCGGCGGCGATGACGCCGGTTTCGGTCTCCTCCGGCGCGAGGCCGAGCGCGTCGTAGAGCCGTCGCTTGAAGGCGGCGAATCCGCCGCGGAGCGCGTCGCGCAGCCGCTCCGGGCGCTTCACCAGCGCATCGAGCAGCGCGGCGAAGCTCTCCTCGCCCGCGAATTCGGCGGCCGTGGCCAGGGCCTCGGCGAGATCGCCGCCGGGATTGTCGCGCGCGGCCTCGATCGTGGCGCGGCGCGCATCGGCGAGCGCCGCGGCGGCGTCGCGCTCGTCGATGACGGCGAAATGCGGCGCCAGACCCGCTTCGATCGGAAAGCGCTTCAGCACGGTCTGGCTGAACGCGTGGATCGTGTGGATCTGCAGGCCGCCGGGCGCCTCGAGCACATGCGCGAACAGGCGCCGCGCACGATCGAAGCGCTCGGTATCGACGGCGCCGCCGGTCAGCGCGCGGAGGATGCCGGCGAGTTTCTCGTCGTCGGCGACGGCCCATTGCGCGAGCTTCGTGTTGAGCCGGTTCGCCATCTCCGCCGCGGCGGCCTTGGTGAAGGTGATGCAGAGAATGCGCTGCGGCTCCGCGCCCTCGAGCAGCAAGCGCAGCACGCGGTCGACGAGCACCGTGGTCTTGCCGGTGCCGGCGCTGGCCGAGGTCCAGGCCGAAGTCTTGGGATCGGCGGCGTTGCGCTGCGCCAGGTCCGCTGTCGCCTTCGCTTTCTCTTCGCTGATGCCGCGCGTGTCATTCATCGCCCGAGCCATTCCGCGGTGCGCGCGAGCTGCACATAGTCGTTGAACCGCGCCGCACGCAGCGGCCGCGGCAATGCGGGATAGGTCTTGGCCGGGTTGTCGTAGCTTGCCACGAGCGCTTCGAACCCCGCTCTCGTCACAGCGATCAGCGCGGCCACGTCGGCCTTCACCGGCTTGATCTCGCCGCCCTCGCGTCCGGCCAGGCGCCAATATTCGAGCGCCGTCACCTTGCCCTTGATTCCCTTGAATGCGCCGGCTTCGGCCATCACGGCTTCGAGCGGCAGCTGCGCCGCAAAGCCCAGCTGGATGTCCTCGGCCTTCGGCAGCACGCCGGTCTTGTAGTCGACGATGGCGAGCGTGCCATCGGGCTGGCGGTCGATGCGGTCGGCCTTGCCGCTCAACGTGAAGGGCCCAGCCGGCGCCGCGAATTCCAGCGTCGCCTTGGTTTCGACTGCGAGCGGCAGCGTGCCGGCCGCGCGGCGCTCGACCTCGGCGGCGACGAACCAGCGCGCGATGCGGAGAAACCGCGGGCGCCAGAAAGCCCACACGCCCGGCCGATCGATGATCGGCCCGAGCGCGGCGTCGGCTTCGCGCATCAGAAGGTCCAGCGCGTTGGCCGGGAGATGCTTGGCGTCAACGCTCCCAACGAACTTGGCGAGCGCATCGTGCAGCGCGGTGCCGAGTTCGGCGGCCGCCGGATCCGCATCGAGCGGTTCCAGCGGATCGAGCTTCAAGATATGGCGCGCATAAACCGCATAGGGATCGCGCCGCCACAGCTCCACCTGCGTCACCGAAATGCGCCGCGGCCGCGCCGATACGGGCGGGCAGGGTTCCGGGCGTGCTGCCGGCCGCGGCTTCTCCTCGTCGAGCAAGCGCGCGAGCGATGGATAGTAGGCGCCGCGCCACGACGGCACCTTGTAGGGCGAGCCTTCCTTAAGAAGGCCGAGCCCGTCGAGCTCGGCCTCGATGCGCAGCAGCCAGCGCGAGGGCCGCGTCGGCTGCCCGGCTTGGCGCAACGCGCGCGTCAGCAGCACGCGCGGCGCCATCGCCGCTTGCGCGAAATCGTGGGCCGAAAGTCCGATGCGGCGTTCGGCGAGCGGCAGGCCGAACTCCGCGCGCATCGGCCGGCTCATCCAGGGGTCGGCGGCGATGGTGGCGGGCCAGGTGCCCTCGTTGAGCGAACCGAGGATCATCAGATCGAAGCGCTGCAGCCGCGCCTCGAGCGGGCCGAGGATGGCGAGCCGCGGATGCGTGCCGAACCGCGGCCGCACCACGGCGCCGGCGAGCAGCGCTTCGAGCAATTCGGGATAGTCGGCGGGCTTGATCGGCGCGATATCGCGCAACGCCGGCAGCAGCTCATCCAGGAACCGCGCCGCCGCTTCGCCCGCCTCGCCGGCCCAGAGCCGCGCCGCGCCGCCGCCATCCGCGTGCGCGGCGGCGTCGGCCGCGAGCGCTTCAGCGGCGGCAACGTGCGCGCGGAGAAGGTTCTCGGCGGACGATGCCGGCCGTGCCAGCGCATCGGTTAGCGG
>JBKOUH010000403.1:0-2429 GCA_046723285.1 Pseudomonadota bacterium | reverse complement strand
AACTACGTCCGCCGCCGCGAGGACGGCGCCCGCTTCGACGCGCTGGCGCGCGAATACCCGAATCTGCGCATCTACCGGAGCTGCTACATGCATCTCTGCGCGGCGACCGGCCAGGCCGATGCCACGGTCGACTACGGCAATCCGCTCTGGGACATCGCCGCCGCGCGCATCGTGGTGGAGGAGGCGGGCGGCGCGTTCCGCGTCGTCGACAGCTACGACCTCGACGGCGAGCGCATGTACAACACGGTCTTCGGTCGGCCGGCGCTGGTCGCCAAGATCGCGAACCTGCTGCGCGCGATCAAGCCGGGCAAGGTGCTGCCCCCACCGGCGCCGCCAAAGTCAAAGCGCGCGCCGAAGCCCGAGGCGGCGCCCGCGGCCGCGCCGGTGGCCAAGACGGCAGTTCCCACCGAACGGCGCATCCTGCTGTTCAAGCCGGTCGCGCGGCCGCGGCCGATCCTGCCGGCGAAGCCGATTCCGTCGGCCAAGCCCGCCGGAAAAGCCAAGCGCGGCCGCCGGCCGATCCTCACGCTCTCGGGGCCGAAGCCGAGGCCGGCCGCCAAACCGGCCAAGCCCGCGAAGCCCGCCAAGGCCAAGCCCAAAGCGAAAGCCAAGGCGAAGGCGAAGCGCCGTTAACAGACCCGTCATCCCGACCGGAGCGCTCGCGCCCCCTTTCGGCGCGGGCGCGGAGTGGAGGGATCATGGCGCAGAGGCCACGTGCGACGGCGGCGCGATCCCTCCACTTCGCGAGCCGCCAAGAGCGGCTCGCTTCGGTCGGGATGACGTGTTCGGGGGAAGGGCGGCCAAGAAGGTGCGTCCCTGCGCCGTTTGCGCGCGTTGGATTTTGGCCGGTTTCGCCCTAAATCATCGGCACTTGGGCAGCATTCATTCATGAACCGTTCCGACGCCGCCGCGAAGAGCAAGCCGGGCCGCGCAAACACGCGCGGTGCCCGCGCGAATCCGCGTATCGGGATCGTCAGCCTCGGCTGCCCCAAGGCGCTGGTCGATTCGGAGCGCATCCTCACGCGCCTGCGCGCCGAGGGCTACGAGATCGCGCCGAACTATCAGCGCGCCGATCTCGTGCTGGTCAACACCTGCGGCTTCATCGACAGCGCGCGCGCCGAATCGCTCGACGCGATCGGCGATGCGCTCGAGGAGAACGGCAAAGTCGTCGTCACCGGCTGCCTCGGCGCCGAGAGCGGCCTCATCCGCGAGAGGTATCCGGACGTGCTCGCAGTCACCGGTCCGCATCAATACGAGGCGGTGATGGAGGCGGTGCACAAGGCGCTGCCGCCCGCGCACGATCCCTATGTCGATCTCGTGCCGCCGCAGGGCATCAAGCTCACGCCGCGCCACTACGCCTATCTCAAGATTTCCGAGGGCTGCAATCACCGCTGCAGCTTCTGCATCATCCCGCACCTGCGCGGCGATCTCGCGAGCCGCCCGATCGCCGATGTGCTGCGCGAGGCCGAGCGGCTGGCGCTGGCCGGCGTCAAGGAGCTGCTCGTCATCTCGCAGGACACGAGCGCCTACGGCGTCGACATCAAGCATGCGAGCGGCCCATGGCGCGGCCGCGAATGGCGCGCGCATTTCACCGATCTCGCGCGCGGCTTGGGCGAGCTCGGCATCTGGGTGCGGCTCCACTACGTCTACCCCTATCCGCATGTCGACGACGTCGTCCCGCTGATGGCCGAGGGCAAGATCCTTCCCTATCTCGACATCCCGTTTCAGCATGCGAGCCCGGCGATCCTGAAAGCCATGCGCCGGCCCGCGAACCAGGAGAAGACGCTCGAGCGCATCGCGCGCTGGCGAGCGCTCGTGCCCGAGATCGCGATCCGCTCCACGTTCATCGTCGGCTTCCCGGGCGAGACAGAGGCCGATTTCGCGATGCTGCTCGATTGGCTCCAAGAAGCGAAGCTCGACCGCGTCGGCTGCTTCAAATACGAGCCGGTCGAGGGCGCCGCCGCCAATGCGCTCGCCGGCGCCGTGCCGGAGAAGGTGAAAGAAGAGCGCTGGCACCGCTTCATGCAGGCGCAACAGAAGATCAGCGCCGCCAAGCTCGCGGCCAAGGTCGGGCGCGAGATCGACGTCATCGTCGATACGGTCGAGAAGGGCAGGGCCGTCGCCCGCTCCAAAGCCGACGCGCCCGAGATCGACGGCAACGTGTTCGTGAAGCCCGCCGCGGGTCTCAAGCCCGGCGATATCGTGAGAGTCCGCGTCGAGAAGGCGAAGGATTACGATCTCGAGGCGCGGCCGATGGCAGCCAAGCGCTAGTCACTCCTTTATTTGTCGTCCCCGCTTTCGCGCACGGCTGTCCGGGGAAATGATTCACCGTGTCACGGTGCATGCCCGGCCGACCGGGATTAACCGGTGTTTTCTGGTTGTCGAGACTCAGAAAAGGCCGGGCATGCGCTACCGCGATAGCATTCTTG
>JBKOUH010000004.1:0-4446 GCA_046723285.1 Pseudomonadota bacterium | reverse complement strand
GTCACCTATTGTGCCGGATCGGGCGGAAATTTGAGGCCCCTCGGACTAGGCCGCCGCGCTCTCGCGGCCGCGCCCCATTGATTCTGCGACCTCGTCGATGGTCTGCACGTCGCCGAAGATCATGTAGAAGGTCGAGAGCGTCGCATTGTGCTCGGCGTCGGTGTAGGCGGCAAGCGCGTCGGGGACCATCACCACCTTGAAGTTCAGCATCATCGCGTCGCGCGCGGTGCTCTCGCAGCAGACGTTCGTGGTCGTGCCCGCAATCAAGAGCGTGTCGATGCCGCGGCGGCGCAGATGCGCTTCGATGTCCGAGGATCCCTGGATGAAGGCGCTGAAGCGCTTCTTCACGATGTGCGCGTCCTCGGGGCGGGCGTCGAGCAGCGGCCAGAGCGCGTGGCCCTCGTGCGCGAGGTCCATGCTGGCGTAGCGCTTTTCGCGATAGGCGGGGCCCATCAGGAAGTCGTGATAGATCGACCAGGATTCGCGCGTATCGTTGGTCGCGGTCTTCACCCAGGCGACAAGGCCGCCCAGCGCGCGCACGATCGCCGCGAGCCGATTGACGTCGGGAACGATCTCGCGCGCCATCGGCACGCCCTGATAGTCGGGGTGCATGAAGTAGTTCTGCATGTCGACAACGAGCAGCGCCGTCTTCTTGGGATCGATAGCGTCGAAGGCGTGCGGCCTGCCGATGCGCTCCGTCACCAGGCGCGTGAAATGCGGCGGAATCGACAATGGATGCATGGCACGGCTCCCGCGCCGGGTCTCTGCCCGGCATTTTTTCCACGATAGCGAAGCGGCCGCCGCCGATCCAGGCGCCACATTCTCGAAATGTACGCACGATTGGACAAAGCTCGGTGCGCCAGTCTACCTTCGCGCACGCCCTCCGCTGCCAGCGACTCTCGTCCTCTTCCTTCGGGCGCTTCGCCCGGCAAGATCGATGCATGAATAAGCCGCAGATCGTCGTCGACCGGGTCAGTCACGGATATCGCCCGGCGCATGGCCGTCCGGTGCGCGCGCTCGAGAATGTCTCGCTCGAAGTGCAGCCGCGCGAATTCGTTGCGCTCTTGGGGCCCTCGGGCTGCGGAAAATCGACCTTGCTCTATCTCATCGGCGGCTTCCTGCCAACCGAGGAAGGTCAAATCCTCGTCGACGGAAGCAAGGTGACGCGCCCCGGCCCGGACCGCGGTATCGTGTTCCAGCATTTCGCGCTGTTTCCCTGGAAGACGGTGCGCCAAAACGTGCTCTATGGTCTCGAGCGCGCAGGCATCAAGCGCGCCGAGCGCGAGGAGCGCGCGCGCAACTATATCGCGCTGGTTGGCCTCGGGGGCTTCGAGGACAGCTACCCCGCGCAGCTTTCGGGCGGCATGAAGCAACGAGCCGCGATCGCGCGCACGCTCGCCTTCGATCCCGGTATCCTCCTGATGGACGAGCCGTTCGGCGCGCTCGATTCGCAAACGCGAAGCCTGATGCAAACCGAGTTGCTTGGGATCTGGCAGCGCTCGCCCAAGACGGTCATTTTCGTTACCCATGACGTGCAGGAAGCGGTCTATCTGGCGGGGCGCGTGGCCGTGATGTCGGCGCGGCCGGGCCAAATCAAGACCATCGTCGACACCAGCTTCGACAAGAACGATCCGCACATTCACAAGGCCAAGGTCTTCGTCGACAAGGTCGACGAGCTCTGGACCCTCGTGCGCGCGGAGGCAATCGCGGCGCAGGGTGCGCACGCCTGATGACGCGCACGGCCCACCGCTATCTTCCGCTGCTGCTACTGGCGTTGTTGTGGGAGGCGGCGACGCGCTCGGGCCTCGCCGCCGGGCTTGATCTGCCGCCGATCAGCGACGTGTTCGCCGCCTGGTTTCAAATGGTGCGAAGCGGCGAGCTGATCGGGAACGGCCTCGACTCGCTCTATCGCGCCGGCGCCGGGCTTGGACTCGCGATCGCGGTCGGCGGATTTGCGGGAATCTTCATGGCGTGGTTCCGGCACGTGCACGTGTTCCTGGGGCCGCTGATCGAGATCTTCTATCCGCTGCCGAAATCGGCGCTCATTCCGGTGACGGCGTTCTGGCTCGGCTTCGGCGACGGCTCGAAGATTCTGTTGATCTTCTTGGGCTGCATGCTGCCGGTCACGATCGGCGCGTTCAACGGCGCGCGCGGCAGCGAGCCGGTGCTGCTGTGGTCCGCGCGCGGCATGGGCGCGAGCCGTATCCGCATGCTGTGGGATGTGGTGGTGCCGAGCGCCTTGCCAGAGCTCCTCGGCGGCATCCGCACTGCGCTCGCGCTGGCGTTCGTGCTGCTCGTCACCTCCGAACTCATCTCATCGCGCCAGGGCCTCGGCTTCATGATCGGCAATTTCGGCGCGGGCGGTGTCTACGACGCGATGTTCGCGACGGTGCTGACGGTGGCACTGCTCGGATTCATCGCCGACCGGACCTTCCTCCGCATCATGCGATGGGCGCTGCGATGGCAGGAATAGCGCCGCATTCCGACGGGCCCCAGCCGAGCCGGCCGCTTGCGGCGCGTATCGCCGCTGCTGGAGGCACAATCGCAGCGCGCTTCCTTTCAATCATCATGTTGCTCGCTTTCTGGGAGGGCCTGGCGCAGAGCGGCTTCGTGACGCCGTTTCAACTGCCGTCGTTCCTGCGCGTCGTCGAGCGCGTCGGAAGCGACATCGCGTCGGGCGAGGCGGTGACCAACGCGGCGCTCACGCTCTACCGCGCCTTCGCCGGCTTCGCGATCGCGGGCATAGGCGGCGTCGTTCTCGGCATGCTGATCTTTCGCAATGCCTTCGCACGCTGGTTCTTCGATCCGATCATCTCGGCCGGCTTCCCGATGCCGAAAGTCGCGTTCCTGCCGATCATCATCCTGTGGTTCGGCGTGTACGACATGCCGAAGATCACGATGATCGTCATCGACGCGATCTTCCCCGTCGTCACCGCCACGATCCTGGGCTTCCAGGGCGTCGATCGGCATCTCGTCTGGTCGGCGCGCAACATGGGCGCCGGCGAGCGCCAACTCCTTTGGCAGATCAGGCTGCCCGCCGCACTGCCGCAGATTTTGACCGGCCTCCAAGTGGCGCTGCCGGTGGCGCTCATCATTGCGGTCGCGACCGAGATGTTGATGGGCGGGCGCGGGCTCGGCGGCGCCATGCTCGAGGCCTCGCGCATGGCCGATTCGCCCGGCGCTTTTGCCGGTCTCGTCGAGATGACCGTGCTGGGCTACGCCGTCATCAAGGGTATGGCGATGCTTCGGCGCCGCCTTCTCTTATGGCACCAAGAAACGCAGCGGCCGGCGGGCGTATAGCAGGCGAGGAGCAAGATCGGGTTCCGTCGACGGCCTTTCTTGGCAATTGTCCTATACGCATGACAATATCGGCGCCGAACGCGAACTCGCGGCTTTTGCCGGGCGCGCCCGCGGGTTAGTATGACGGCGGAGGCAGGTTCATGGCGTACGAAACGATCAGCGTTACGCGGCTTTCGCCCCACATCGGGGCGGAGATCGGCCGTATCGACTTGACCAAGCCGCTCAGCAACCGGCAGGTCGAGGAGGTGCACGAGGCGCTGGTCGAGAACCAGGTGATCTTCTTCCGCGACCAGCCGATCGACGTGCCGACGCTGAAATCCTTCGGGCGCCTCTTCGGCAAGCTGCACATCCATCCGCTCAAAGGCATGGACGGTCACCCCGAAGTGCGCGCACTGCACGCCGATGCCAATTCCAAGCACGTGTCGGGCGAGGAATGGCACACCGACATGTCGTGCGACGCCGTTCCGCCCATGGGGAGCATTCTTTATCTCCACACGCTGCCACCGATCGGCGGCGACACGATCTTCGCCAGCATGTATGCGGCCTACGACGCGCTATCGCCGCGCATGCAGGCGTTTCTCGAGGGGCTGACCGCGACGCATGACGGCATGCTGGCGTTCGGGCGCTTCGATCCGACCAAGAAATATCCCGTCGCCGTGCATCCGGTGATCACGCGCCATCCGGTCAGCAAGAAGAAGGTGATCTACGTCAATCGCGGATTCACGGCGCGGATCAACGAGCTCACGCCGGGCGAAAGCGCCGCGCTGCTGGCGTTCCTGTATCAGCATCTCGAAAAGCCGAATTTCCAAATGCGCTTTACCTGGCGCAAGCACTCGATTGCCTTCTGGGACAATCGCTGCACCCAGCATCTTGCGATCTGGGACTACTACCCCAACACCCGCTCGGGCTATCGCGTGCAGGTCGACGCGGACCAGCCGCCCCTCGCTGCCTGACGCGCCGGAGGAGGGCGCCGCATGAGATTCGCACACTTCTCCCATGTCTGGGGCAAAAGGGGCATGTCGCCCCGCGAGCGCTACGAGCAGCTCTGGCGCGAATTCGCGCTCGCCGATGAGCTCGGGTTCGACTACGGCTTCTCCGTCGAGCACCACTTCTGCCCGGAAGAGAGCTGGATGTCTTCGCCCAACC
>JBKOUH010000479.1:0-5526 GCA_046723285.1 Pseudomonadota bacterium | reverse complement strand
CCCCCCGGCCGGGTAGGCAAACGTAGACATTCGTAGACATCCGTGGACATTTGCGGGGCATCGGCGGGACATTTGCCCACAGGGCTTTCGCGGCCGGCCGCCGCCCGAGCCGCTATTGCGAAAACCCTTGGCTTTGGTTGGCTTTCCTTGGCTTTTCTTGGCTTTTGCGAGCATCCGACCTTGGCTTTTGTTGGCTTCTGCGGACGGCCGACCTTGGCTTATGTTGGCTTTTTGAAGCGCGCACCTTGGCTTTCCTTGGCTTTCCGGTTTCGATGCCGGCGACTCGATTTCCACCGGCACGCAAGTCGCGTCGCGCAACGAGTTGCACGTCGCGTGATTGATGTTGATGCACATTTCCAAACAGCATCGTCCGCCGCGCCGCCGCTGCAAGGCGGAGAAGCGCACCGTCCGCCGGCCCATTCCAGGCCAGGCGCCATGCCTAGAACATTTAGTGAACAATGTCAAGAGCGGCGATTTCGGGAGTGGGCGCAGGGCGCCGTTCGGCGTTGAACGCGCTGCGTCCTATGGTAGAAGCGGCGCCATGAACGCGCTGCCGCAAATCGCACCGGATCCGCGCCGCCTCGGCGCCCGGTCGCCGGCGCTTCTCTCGCGGCGAATACCGGCGCGCGCGTTTAGCACGACCGCGTGACCCTGCGTCTTGCGGAGGGCGCCCGGCCGAACACATCCCCGCATCCGCATCGCCGCTTCTGAGCTCACCGGTCGAGCGCCGCGTTGAAGCCGCGGGCGTGGCGGGTCCGATTTCCGCCAGCGGCGCCACTCCGCGCGCGTAGCTTAACGGTAAAGCGGTGGGCTTATACCCCATGAGCAGCGGACGGCTGCACGATGCAGGTTCGACTCCTGCCGCGCGTACCACGACAGTCGCCGACGACGGTGATTTGGGCTGATCGCTGAAGTCGTAAAACGCGCGGCGGCCGGAATATTCCGGACTAATCAGCGATCTTCACGATATCGGCATCGCGCGGTTGGGGCAGGCGCCGACCGAGACCCGCCTTACGTAAGTGTGCTGGCTGCCGTGCCCATAAGCACATTCTTAGCCTACATTCGTATTATAAGGCAGCCACCACGCGGTGTCGGATGCAGCCTGCAATTCCGAGAAAGCCCTATCGCGTCTTGACGCTCGACGGCGGCGGCACCTGGGCGCTCATTCAGGCGAAGGCCTTGGGCGCGCTCTACGGCGCCGAAACCGACGGCTGGTCGATTCTCGACCGCTTCGACTTCGCGGCGGCGAATTCCGGCGGCTCGCTCGTGCTCGCGATGCTGTTGAAGGGCATGACGCCGGGCGCGATCGTGGCCCTCTTCCGCGACCGGCGCGAGCGCGCGCTCATTTTCGACCGCAATGCCATCGTCGACCGGGCGCTGGGCGGGCTCTTCGGCTTCGGATCGCGCTACCACGCGCCGGGCAAGTTCAACGGCCTCGTCGACATCTTCCAACGCACCAACGGGCGTTGGGGCGCCGACTTCGCGGCCATGCCGCTCGATCTCGTCGCCGCCGGCTTGAACGTCGAGCGCGCGCAGAAGGGGCTCGGGCCGTTCCACTTCCTCATCACCGCCTTCGACTTCGACGCCGAGCGCAGCGTCTTCTTCCGCTCCGACCCCGCCAGCGCCGCCGCCCATTTTCGCGGCGCGCCGGTGCCGACCATCGCCGGCGCGCTCCACGCCGCCACGAACGCGCCCGTGCGCTACTTCAACCGCCCCGCCGAGGTCGAGTTCCGCGACGGCACGGCGATCAACTACTGGGACGGCGCCGTGGGCGGCTACAACAACCCGATCATGGCCGCGGTGGTGGAGGCGCTCGCCGCCGAGCCGGCGCGCCGCGAGGCCATGCAGCTGCTCTCGCTCGGCACGGCGGGGACCCGCCTTCCGGTCGTGGCGCCCGCCTGGCCGGGCAGCGCGCCCTGGGTCGTGCGCAGGAAGCGCTTGCGCGGCTTCGACAGCGTGCGCGTGGTGAGCGACCTCCGCAAGATCACCGCCGCGATGATGGTCGACCGGCCCGAGGCGGCGAGCTACACCGCGCATATCGCGCTCGGCGAGCCGCTGCCGGCGCTCGACGGCCGGGTGGTCAGCACCACGCGCATCGTGCGCATGAACCCGATGATCCAGCCGCGCTACGAGGGCCTCGATCCGAACGGGCATCCGCGCTGGGAGCCTTATGAATGGTTCGCCGAATCCTCGACGGTGCGCGGGCGGACGCTGTTCGAGCGCTTGGCCGCGCTCGACATGGACGCGGTCGCCGACGGCGAGGTTCAGGACATCGAGCGCCTCGCCGAGCTCTGGCTCGAGGGCAAAGTGCCCAATCAGCCGATCCATTCCGACGACCGCTTCGTGCCCGTGATCGGCCAGGGCTGGTTCGCCGACGCGGTCGCCGCGTGGCGCAAGCTCGACGCGCCGCCGCGCATCGCGCCCGCGGCCGAGCCGAAGCGGCCCTCTCGCCTTGCGGCCTTGGTGCAGCGTTGGCGCGGCTGGCTTGGTCGCTGGTGGTCGCAGCCACGCGCGCGGGCAAATGCCGCCGCGGCGCGGCTCGGCCCCGTGGCCGCGGTCGAGAAACCGCCTATGGCGCTCCCCAGCTCCGTGCCCGGCCGCGCGCCGGTGGATTGAGCGCCCACTCGCGTTTGCTCGGGGCCCGCGCGCGCGTTTCGATTCTGCATAATCTGTCTTCATTCACGTTGCCGCTGCGACGCCGCACACGCGCTCGCGCTGCGTGATATCGCGGCCACAGCAGCGATGATTTTGCGCGCGTCTTCGCGCCGTCTTAGCCACATCCGCAAATCCGCCGTATTGCGCCCCGCCCGGCGCCGGAATTTGCGGCTGCGCGAATCGCGCCGTTCTTAGTGACGTTGCGCGACTATCCTCATGATTTCCACACCCTTCGATACACGCGCTTAACATTACTTTCGTAGACTGGTGTAGAAGGGGATTTACGAATTCGCAGAACGGATCGGTAAGCGTTTTCGGGGAGAGTGCTTGCCATGCCGACAGCATTTGTCACGGGAGCCACGGGCTTTCTCGGCCTGAACTTGGTCGAGCAGCTCTCCGAACGCGGATGGGTCGTGGTGGCGTACCACCGCCCCACCTCCGACACCGCGCGCCTCACCTCGTTTCCGGTCCGCCTCGCCGAGGGCGACATCGCCGATTTCGACGCGGTGGCCAACGCCATGCCGCAGGGCGCCGATGCGGTGTTCCACCTCGCCGCCAACACCTCGGTGTGGTCGCGCCGCAACGCCGAGCAGACGCGCGACAACGTCGACGGCACGAAGGCCGTGATCGCGGCCGCGCGCGCAAAGGCGGTGAAGCGCGTGATCCACGTTTCTTCGTGGTCCGCCTATGGGCTCGAGCACGCCACGATACACGAATCGACCTCGCAATCGGGCCAGTTCTCGAAAGTCAATTACGTGCGCTCGAAAGCGCTGGCCGAACAGGAGATGAAGCGCGCCGCCGCCGAGGGGCTGCCGGCCGTGATCGTCAATCCGGCGCACATCCTCGGCCGCTACGATATCAAGGGTTGGGGCCGCATGTTCGCGTTGGTCGCCAACCGCCAACTGCCCGGCATCCCGCCCGGCAGCGGCAGCTTCTGCCACGCCGAGGCGGTGGCACGCGCGATGATCGCCGCCGTCGACCGGGGGCGCGTCGGCCACAACTACCTGCTCGGCGGGTGCGACGCGAATTTCGCCGACGTGATCCGCTTCATCGGCGATCTCGCCGGCCAGCCGGTGACCAAGCGGACGCTGACGCCGTTCTCGATCCGCGTCGCGGCGCGGTGGAAGGCGCTCGTCGCCATGGTGACGGGCCGCGAGCCGGACCTCACGCCGGAGGCCGCCGAGCTGATCCTCGCCTATCCGCGCATCGTCTCGACCAAGGCGCGCGACGAGCTCGGCTATCAGCCGACTTCGCTGCGCCTGATGCTCGACGACGCCTATCGCTGGCTCAAGGGCGAGGGCTATCTCGCGGTGCCGACCGAGTCCATCGGGCCCAATCCCACGCGCCGGCCGGCCCTCGCCGAGCGGTAACGGCTAAGAACGCACTCGCCCTTATTCCGAGCCCGTCATCCCGACCGAAGCGAGCCGCCATTGCGGCTCGCGAAGTGGAGGGATCGCGATGAGCCACGGACAGGGCGCTGGAGCACGTCTCTCAGTCGCCCTACTCCGCGCTCGCCACGATCCCTCCACTTCGCACGGCGCAAGAGCGACGTGCGCCGGTCGGGATGACGGGTTCTTTTTCTATTCGCTTTTTTCTTGGTGCCTTGGTGTCTCGGTGGTCTTACCCTGCCGGTCGCCGGCGATAGGTCGGCAACGAAGCCCGTCTGGGGAAGCCCCACTCATGAACCGCCGTTTCCTGGTCCTTGCCCTTGCTGCCGCGCTCGCCGCGTCGCTGGCTCCCGGGACCGCGTTGGCCGAAGCCAAGACCCACAAGGTCGCCATTCACGTCAACGAAGGCGACGCGCAGCGCATGAACCTCGCGCTCAACAATGTCGAGAACATCCAGAAGTATTACGCGGCCAAGGGCGAGACCGTCGCGGTCGAGGTCGTCACCTACGGCCCCGGTCTCACGATGCTCAGGGCCGACACGTCGCCGGTGAAAGACCGTGTCGCCGCGATGAGCATGCAGTATCCGGAGCTGCGCTTCTCCGCCTGCGAGAACACGCGCGCCGGCATGGCCAAGCGCGAGGGCAAGGAAATCCCGCTGGTCAAGGAGGCGAAATCCGTGCCCTCGGGCGTGATCCGCCTGATCGAGCTGCAGGAGCAGGGTTGGAGCTACCTCCGCCCCTGACCGCCCTGTCGTGGCCAAGTCCCCCGCCCCCGCCGCGCGCATCCGCATCACCTTCGAGCCCGATATATCGCTGGGCCCGGGCAAGGCGCGCTTGCTCGAGGGCATACGCGACCTGGGCTCGATCGCGGCGGCCGGACGGCGCATGGGCATGAGCTACAAGCGCGCATGGCTCCTCGTCGAGCAGATGAACGCCGCGTTCAAGGCGCCGCTGGTGGCCGCGGCCAAGGGCGGCGAGCATGGCGGCGGCGCGGCACTCACCGAGGCCGGCGCCGGCGTGCTCGCGCGTTATCGGCGTATGGAGACGGCGACCCAGCGCGCGGTGGCGCGCGACGCGGCCGCGCTCCGGCGGATGCTGGCGAAGAGGTAACGCTGGGACCGCGCCGCTGCGCCGGCCGCTTGTCATCGCCGGCGCGATATGTTCCAGTGGCTATATCGCTTTGGAGCCGCAGCCGAATGCAGTTGGCACGCCGCGCCTTCGGATTTCTCGCCGCGCTCGCGCTGAGTCTCGCCGCCGGCAGTGCCGCCGCGGAGACGGCGCCGGCCATCGCCGTCGCCGAGAACGTCAAGTTCGCGATCGACGCGCTCGCGGCCGATTTCAGGCGCGAGAGCGGTCACGGGCTCCGCATCGCTACGGGCTCGTCCGGAAAGTTCGCACAGCAAATTCTCCAGGGCGCGCCGTTCGAGCTGTTTCTGTCCGCCGATGAAGAGACCGTATTCCGCCTCGCCGATGCCGGCCTCACG
>JBKOUH010000476.1:0-7834 GCA_046723285.1 Pseudomonadota bacterium | reverse complement strand
AGGGCGCGTTGAAAGCGGAGCTCGAGCGGCAGGCGGCCGAGGCCAAGGCTGCGCTCGAGCGCTTCGCCGCCGAGGCGCGGGCCGCGGCGCAGAAGCTCGCCGGCGAAGCCGAGACGCTGCGGAAGGATTTGGCGGCTTTGCAAGGCCGCGTCGGCGTGCTCGGCGAAGACGTGCGCCGCGCCGGCAGCGCCGGCAATGAAACCGGCACCCTCATCGTGGCGCTCGGCCAATTGCGCCGGGCGGTGCAGGAGGGAACGCCTTATCGTCCGGCCTTCGATGCGGCGCGCGCGCTCACCAAGGATCGTAAGGAGTTCGAGCCCGCGCTCGCCGTGCTGGGCGCGCGCGCCGATCAGGGCGTGCCCACGGTGGCGCAGCTCCGTGCGCGCTTCGACCGGGTTTCGATCGCCGTGCTCAGGGCCGACGCGGCGCCCAAGGCCGACTCCGATTTTTGGGACCGGATCTGGTCGCGCGTGCAGACGCTCGTCACCGTGCGCCGGATCGGCGAGGTGGCTGGCGAATCCGTGGCCGCGCGTCTCTCGCGCGCCGAGGCGGCGCTCGCGCGCGGCGATCTCGACGAAGCGGCGAAACATTTGTCGGCGCTGACCGGTCCGGCGCGCGATGCCGCGGCCGAGTGGCTCGCCGATGCGCGCGCGCGGTTCGTCACCGACGGGGCGCTGACCGAGCTCGACCGCGCCGCGCTCGCCTTGCTGCGCCAGACCGAGTCGCAGCCAGGGCCGAAGACGCGCCCATGAGCGTCTACCTGCGCGCCGTCATCGTCTTCGGCGTCTTGGCCGCGCTGGCCGTTCTGGCCTGGCGGCTGGCCGAGACACCGGGCGAGATGTCGCTCGTCTGGCACGGGTGGCGCGTCGATACGTCGGCGAGCTTCGTCGCGGTGGCGCTGGCGGCGGTGCTCGGACTCGGCGCGCTGCTCTACGCCGTTCTCCACGGCATCCGCATTCTGCCGCGCCGGCTCGCCCAGGCGCGCGAGCGGCGGCGCAAGGAAGCCGGCTATTACGCGCTCACCCAAGGCATGGTCGCCATCGCCGCCGGCGACGCGTCCGAGGCGCGCCGGTTTGCGAAGCGCGCGAGCGAGCTCCTGGGCCGCCCGCCCGGCGCGCTGCTGATCGGCGCCCAGGCGGCGCAACTCGAAGGCCGGCCCGACCAGGCGCGGAAATTCTACACCGCGATGATCGAGGCGAAGCAGACCGAGCTGCTCGGCCTGCGCGGCTTGATGGCGCTCGCCGAGCAGGAGGGCGATCGCGCCAAGGCGCTCGAATTGGGCGAGCGCGCCCGTGCCCTGGCGCCGAAAGCGGCCTGGGTGCTGACGCGGCTCTTTCATCTGCAGATCGCGGCGCGGCGCTGGGAGGCGGCGGAAACGACGCTGCGCCAAGCCATCGCGGCCAAGGCCGTGGGCGAAGGCGCCGGCAAGCGCAGCGACGCCGTGCTCTTCGTGCAGCTCTCGCTGATGGCCGAGCGCAACGGCGACCGCACGCTCGCCGTGGAGCGTGCGAAGAAGGCGCTGGCGCTGGACGAAACGCTGCTGCCGGCGAGCCTGCAATTGTCGGCGCTGCATCTTGCCGGCGAGGAGCCGCGCCGCGCGCGGAAGACGATCGAGGCAGCGTGGCGGCGCCAGCCGCACCCCGATCTGGCGCGCCTCTATGGGCTCGCACTGGCCGAGACGGATCCGGTCAAGCGTTATCGCGCGCTGGCCGTGCTCGAAGAGGCGGCGCCCGAACATGTCGAAACGCGACGTGTCCTCGCGCGCGCGGCGCTCGATGCCAAGCTCTGGGGCGAGGCGCGCCGCCACATCAAGGCGGTGGGCAACGCGCCCGACGCCGGCTTCTGCCGCTTGATGGCCGAGCTCGAGCAGAGCGAGACGGGCAACGCTGCCGCGGCGCGCGATTGGCTCGCGAAGTCGTCGGAAGCCGAGCCCGAGCCTGCCTGGCTCTGCCGCGCCTGCGGCGCGTCGGCGCGCGAATGGTCGGCGCTTTGCGGCCATTGCGGCGATTTCGATTCGCTCGCCTGGGGCCAGGCGCCGCGCGTCGCCGCGCTGGTGCAGGCGCCCTCGGGCACGGTGCTCGCCGCCGAGAGGGCGGTGGCCGAGTCGGCCGGCGCCGAGACGGCGGGTGCCGAAAACGGCGCCGCCGGCGCGTCGGCACGCCCGGCGCAAGCCTCGAAAACCGCGCCTTTGGCGCAATTGACGGGGCCGGAGACCGCGAGTAGAAGCGCGCACCCGAAGGCGGTTTCCCCGCCTTAACGCGTTATAACAACGCCGAATCGGCGCCGCTGTAGCTCAGGGGTAGAGCAGCGCATTCGTAATGCGCGGGCCGGGGGTTCAAATCCCTCCAGCGGCACCATCTTTCCAACTTATAGCGCTTTGTCGCGGTCGCTCTGTGTGGTGTGTCCCGCCGCGCGCGCGGCCGCCCTCTTCTTCATCCGCTGGCGCACATAGACGAACACTACGCCGAAGAGCGTCGTGCCGACGAAGAAGATGAAGACGTAGCCGAATACCTTCTGGCCGATGTTGTGCACGTCCTTGAAATAGACGCCGGCGATGGCGCCGGGCAGCAACAGCATCGGCAGCCAGACGATGGCCGAGACGACGTTCGCGATCTGGAACTTCCACTGTCTCATCTTGAGCATGCCGGCGACGATCGGGACGACCGCGCGCAAGGCGCCGAAGAAGCGGCCGATGAAGACGCTCAAGACGCCCCAGCGCTCGAAGAAACGGTAGCCGCGCTCCAGTTGCTCCGGGTTGCCGCGGAACGGCCACATCCCCGGGACGCGGTCCTTGAAGTAGCGGCCGATCCAATAGGAGACCGCGTCGCCGATCGAGGCGCCGGCGATGCCCCAGGGGATCACGATCCAGGGGTCGAGCGCGCCCGCGCCCACCAGCGCGCCGGCGCCCACGATCATCGCCGTGAACGGAACGAGAAGGGAGACAAACGCCATCGATTCGGCGAAGGCCAGCGCGAAGATCACCGGCCCGGCCAGAAGCCGGTTTGCGCTGATGAAGCGAAGGACGTCTTCGATCCATTGGTCCATGCCGTTCCAGTCCGCTGCCCCAAGCTTCGTTGCAATGCGGTAGTTTGGCACGTCGTGCCGGTTCCGGCCGCTGCCGGGCGCCCATTGGTGGAAAAAGTCGTTGCAGCGACACCCAGCTAAGGCCACAACGTATGCTTAACCGTGGCACCCTAGCCTGCCGTTAAGAACGCGCGAGCCCAAGACAGGGCGCTGCTTTCTGCGCCTAACTGGCGAGGAGCCGAAGCGGATGAGGGATAGCGCGCCGATGCGCGAGCCCACCGCCCCCGTAGAAGGAACCGAACCGGGCCCCGACAGCGCGGCCGCGGCGATTGCGGTCGTGCTCGCCGCATCGCCCGCCGCCCAGGCGCTGTTCGACGAAGCCGGCCGCTGCGCCGCCGCAAGCCCCGAATTCAGCCGCCGCGCCGCCGCCGAGGCGGACGCTACCGGCCGTTTGAGCCCCGATCTTCTCGCCGCCGCCGATGTTCGCAGCGTGATGCTGGACGGCCGCCCCTACCGGCTGGTCACGCTGCCCGCGGCGCCACCGCCGGAGCGCGGCACGGCGGACATGATCGAGCCGGTGCTGCGCGCCCTCCTCGACGCCATCCCCGCCGCGATCAACGCGAAGAATCGCGAGGGCCGCTACACGTTCATGAACCGCTACCAGAGCGCGCTGTGGGGCATCGCGCCCGCCGACGCGATCGGGCGCACAGTCTTCGACATCCGAGGCCCGGAGGCTCAGCAAGGCGTGGATCTCGAGCGCCGCGTGCTCGAAACTGGCGAGCCCGTCCCATTCTTCGACGAGACCCGGCGCGGTACTGACGGCACGGTGCGCAACTGGCTCGTCACCAAGCTGCCGCTGAAGCACCCAGAGAGCGGCGAGACGGTCGGCGTCGCCACCTTCGCGCTCGATATCAGCGACCGGAAACGCCTCGAGGCGACGCTGATCGAGACCCGGAAGGTCGCCGAGGACGCGAGCCAGGCCAAAACCCTCTTCCTCGCGCAAGTGAGCCATGAGCTGCGCACGCCGCTCAACGCCATCATCGGCTTCACCGAGATGATGACGCAGGAGATCTTCGGGCCGCTGGGCGCGCGGCAATATCACGGCTACGCCGACGACGTGTTGAAGGCGGCGCGCCATCTGCTCGGAGTCATCACCGACATGCTTGACCTCGCCAAGCTCGACGCCGCGGCGATGGCCCTGGAATTGCGCTCTATCGCGCCAGGCGAAATTCTCGCCGACGCCGGGCGCATAGTGGCGCCGCTGGCCGCGGGTAAGCGCGTCACGCTGCGCAAGCATGTCGAGCCCGGGCTTCCGTTGCTCAAGGCCGATGCGCGGCGGCTGTGCCAGGCGCTGATCAATCTCCTCACCAACGCCATCAAGTTCACGCCGGATGGCGGCACTGTCCTCTTCGGGGCCGTGCGCGGCGCGGAGGGCGGCATGGAAATCTTCGTCGAAGACAGCGGCGTCGGCATGTCGGAAAAGGACATCGAAATCGCCCTCCTCGTCTTCGGCCGCGTCCAGGAAGGCTATGCGAAGGCGCAGGAGGGCACCGGCATCGGCCTGCCGTTGGCCAAGGCCTTGATCGAGCTCCACGGAGGCTGCTTCACGATCGATAGCGCGCCCGGCAGCGGGACCAAGATCCGCGCGCTATTCCCGCAGGACCGCCTTGTGATCGAAAGCGAGCCGGCGTAGCGCCAGCCTACTTCAGCGCCTTCTCGAGCCGCGCCAGGCCCTCGCCCAAGCGATCGAGCGAGCAGGCGAAGCAGAGGCGAAGGAAATTCGGGGCGCCGGGCCCAAAGGCCGTGCCGGGCGCGAGGCCGACATTGGCGCGATCGACGAGTTTGAACGCCAGCGCGCGCGCGTCGTTTTCGCCATCTACGGCGAAGAACGCGTAGAAAGCGCCCTCGGGCGGCGCATAGCGCACGCGCGGCAGCCGCGCGAAGGTTTCCGTCACCATGTCGCGGCCCTTGGCGCAGCGCGCCACCTGCTCGGCGAGGAATGCATCGCCCTCATTGAGCGCCGTAACCGCGCCGAATTGCAGGAACGTGGGAACGCCCGAGGTGTTGTACTGCACCAGGTTCTCGTAGACTTGGCCAAGCTGCTTCGAGGCGACGACCCAGCCCATGCGCCAGCCGGTCATCGCCCAGTTCTTCGAGAACGTGTTGACGACGACGACGCGCTCGTCGGGATCGGCGATCTCGAGAAACGAAGGCGCGGCCTTCCGGTCATAAACGAGGCGTCCATACACCTCGTCGGCGACGATCCAGATGCCGCGTTGGCGCGCGAATTCGAGCAGCGCCTTCTGCTCCTCGCGCGTCATCATGTAGCCGGTGGGATTGCCGGGCGAATTGACGAAAATGATCTTCGTCTTGGGCCCGCAGGCCTCCATCACCTTCTCGATATCGAGCGTCCAGCCGCGATTGCCGAAGGTCAGCAGCACCGGCTTCACCACGCCGGCCATGATGTCGACCGCGGCCGCGACGTTGGGCCAGCAGGGCGAGGGGACCACGACCTCGTCGCCGGGGTTCACCAGCATCTGCACGGTTTCCTTGATCGCCGACATGCCGCCGACGGTCAGGAAGATGCGCTCGGGGTCGATCTTGGCCGCGTAGCTGCGCGAGAGATAGTCGGCCAGCGCCTGGCGCAGCGGCGGGATGCCGCGCTGATAGGTGTAGAAGGTTTCGCCGCGTTTCAGCGCCGCCACCGCGGCGTCGGCGATGAAGGCCGGCGTCGGCTTGTCGCCCTCGCCCACCCAAAGCTGGACAAGATCCTTTTTATTGCGCGCATAGTTCACGACTTCGACGATGCCGCTTTCGGGCAGCATCTTGATCTCGGGGCGGATCGCGTCGACGAGTGACTTGCTGGCAATCGCGGAGGCGCGTGAACCGTTCATGATGGCGCTGGAATGAATTGCGGAGCCGGCGGGAAGGCCGGCACAATGGCCGGAGGGTTTGCCGCGCGCAAGCCCACCGATGCTTTGTCCTGCGACAATGAACCCAGCGGCAATGAAAAATAAAATGCCCGAGGCGATCTGCGTGCTCGATGCGCGCGCCGAACTCGGCGAATGCCCGGTCTGGGACGAGCGCGGCCAGGCGCTTTACTTCGTCGATATCGAAGCGCCCGCGCTCCTCCGCTTCAATCCAGCCAAGGGCGCCACGAAACGCTGGCCGATGCCGGCCAAGATCGGATCCTTTGCGCTCGATAGCCGTGGCGGCGCGGTATTGGCGCTTGTCACGGGCTTCGCGCGCTTCGATTTCGCCAACGGCGCGCTTACCCCGATCGCCAATCCGATCTCGAGCATTGCCGATCACCGGTTCAATGACGGCGGGGCCGATCCGGCCGGGCGCTTCTGGTCTGGAACCATGCACCTCTCGACGCGGCGCGCCACAGGCAAGATCTATTGCCTCGACGGCGGCACCGCGCGCGCGGTCTATGACGGATTCTTCGTACCCAATGGATTTGCGTGGAGTCCCGATGGCACGCGGTTTTTCTTGAACGATTCGCCGCGCGCGATGTTCGTGGCCGAGTTCGACGCGGCCGCGGGGCGCGCCGGCGCACCCTACGTATTCGCCAATGTGAGCGCCGCGCCCGGCTACCCCGACGGCATGGCGATCGACGCCGAAGGCTTCCTCTGGAACGCGCGCTGGGACGGCGGCGGAGTCGCGCGTTTCGCCCCGGATGGCCGGCTCGATCGCTTCGTTCCGCTGCCGGTTTCGCGGCCGACGAGCTGCGCCTTCGGCGGACCCAAGCGCGATCGGCTCTACGTCACCAGCGCCAGGATCGGGCTCGGCGCCGCGACGCTCGCGCGCGAACCTCAAGCCGGCGGCATCTTCGCGTTCGATCCCGGAGTTTCAGGGCTGCCGGCCCGGCGCTGGCGCGGGGATTAACCACGAATTGGCCTTCCCAATCTGCCGCGCTGCATTCATGCTTAAAGATGTGTTATCAATGATCCGCCGCGCTGATATGTCAACACGAGCGCAATGACTTCGTGGCTAATCTCCAGGCCCGCAATCGGTGAGCGAAAAAGACAAGACTGGTGCTGACGAAAACCGCCGGCCTCCGAGCGGGCCGGTCTCCTCGCCGCGCGCCTATTTCGGTCGCGCGAGCCGTGCCGCAACACAGGCGCTGCGTGCCGGAATCAGCGAAGTGCGCGGAGCCGGTCGGGCCACGGCGGCGAAGCATCCGCCGGTCTACCGCGCGGGCGATCCCGCGCTTCGCTTGTTCGCAGGCTTCGCGCTGCCCCTGCCGCCGACCGCGCCGCTCACCGGCGCCGTCGCCACGCTCGCCGGCATCCGCGACGGCGAGCACGAAAAGCTCTTTATCGATCTCGGGACGTCGCTCGTGCGGTCGACGCGGCGGCGCGACGAGAATGCCGGCACGTTGAGCCTCGTTCTCGCGCGCATGCAGAGGGCAGAAACCTACGGGACGCTGCTGGCGTCGCTGCGTTACGTCAACAGCGCGGCTGCGCCGACCAATGGCGTACGCCGCATCACGCTGCAGACCGTCGATGCCAGCGGCCGCGCCACGGAAGTGGGCTCGGCGTTGTTCGGCGTTGGCGAGGCGCCGGCCGAACCCGACGGCGCCGATGACCGCATCGTGATCGGCGAAAAGAAGAGATTCAACACCGACGGCGACTACACGCTGTTCTGGTGGCCGAAGGTTCTCCCCGGCGCCGCCGAGCGCGCGGCCGAACCTGCACGCCGCGCCAAGGCCGAGCCCGATCCGGCGGCTGCGACCGGCTCTTATTTCTCCGCCGGGGGCAAACTCTATCGGCTGTTCGACGCCGCAGCCGGGCGGGTCGGTGCCGAG
>JBKOUH010000136.1:0-4423 GCA_046723285.1 Pseudomonadota bacterium | reverse complement strand
CCTCCATCGCGAGATCGAGCAGCAGCGCATGCGCCGATTCGGGTTCGCCGAGTTCGGCGAAGAACGTCGCCGCGCGCGCGATTTCTTCCTCGGCCAGCGCCGCGCGCGCGGTGTCAGGAACGAACGCGTCGGCGGGCAGCGCGAGGCGGTCGCGCCCCAGCTCGGCGATCGCGAGCTGGCCGTAGAAGACGTGCGGAAAACCGGCGGCGTGGATGAGCCAGCGCTGCGCCGCATCTTTGTCGCCCTGCGCGGCGGTGGCGCGCGCGGCCCAATAGGCGCCGCGGCCGCGCGTGATCGCGGCGCCCGACTTTTCGTAAAGGCGCGTGAAATGCGGCAGCGCCACCGCCGGCTTGTTGAGCTTCCGGAGCGCGATCCAGCCGGCGAGAAACTCCATCGTCGCCCAGGTTTCGCCCGTAGCGCCGGCGAAGCCCACGGCGGCGCGATAGGCGGCGTCGGCCTTGCCGGCATCGAGAAGCTCGCGCACGACGCGGCTGCCTTCGATGCGCCAGCGCCGCGTGTCGCCCTCTTCGAGCCCGCCTTTCTCAAGCAGCTTTCCCGCGGCTTCGTAGCGCTCGCCGCGCCGGTTCCAGCTCATCTGGTCGAAGCGGAAATCAACCTCGTCGCGGATTGTCTCGGGCAGCTTCGCGACTTGCGCCTCGATCTCGGCCGGCGCCGCCGAGCGGCCCTGCATCACGATGCGCAGCGCCACCGCCGCCTTGTCTTCGGCCGGCAGGATCGCACGTGCCCAGAGCGCCTGCGCCTGCGCCGTCTTGTGCTCCCGCAGCAAGCGGAAGATGCGCAGACGATCGTCCTCGGGCGAGAGATACTTGGCGAAGCGGCGCTGGAACGCGCTCTCGTCGTTGGCGGACATCAAGAGCGTCGTCCACGCGCGCTTGGCGGCGTCGCGCGCTTCGGCTTCCTTCCCGCCGCGCGCGAGCGCCGCGATATAGGCGCTCCAGCCTTTGAAGCCGCGCGGCGGCGAGTCCTTGAACCAGGCGAGCACGGCCTCGGTGGTGTCGCCGTTGCCGATCGCCTCGTCCGCGCGGTCCGCGATACGCGACGCTTGCGGCCAGTCTTTCACCGCGCGGTAGATCTCGGTCAGGTCGGCGAAGCTGAACGAGACTTCCTTCATCTGTGCCAGCCGCCAGCGCAGCGCCTTGCCCTGGAGCGGGTCTTTCACCTCGGCGAGGAGCGCGCGCGCCTTGGCGTAGTCCTTCTTCTCGAGCGCCGCGAGCACGTCGCGCGCGGGCTTCAGATCCGCCGGCGCCTCGGCGCGCGCGGGCGCTGACGAGACGGCGATCGCCGCGGCAATCCAGAGCCAAACCGCGACTGCCGGCCGGGCAAGCGGCCTCATGCCAAGGATGGGGCGGGCGGCAGGCGGCCTGGCGCAGACGGGGAACACGAGCGCAGAATCGCTTGAGCGGCGCCGCCACGTCAACGACGGAGTGGCCTCGCTCATGTTCGCGATCGCGATTCTCCGCAAATGTTTACCATTTGCGGCGGTGCAAGCATCGCGGGCACAGCGTTTTGGCGGCGGCGCGAGCCCGCCCGCCCGCCTTGCCGCCTTGCCGGGGCAGGGTTAATCTCCGTGGTTCGACAATAACTTGTCCCGAGACAGCGCCATGTTCAAAGGCTCGATCGTTGCCCTCATCACGCCGTTCAAGAACGGCAAGGTCGACCGCGACGCCTTCACGCGCCTCGTCGATTGGCAAATCAAGGAAGGCACCAGCGCCCTCGTGCCCTGCGGCACCACCGGCGAATCGCCGACCCTGTCGCACGAGGAGCACAAGGAGGTCGTCGAGCTGTGCGTGGCGGCGGCGAAGAAGCGCGTGCCGGTCATCGCCGGCACCGGTTCCAACTGCACGGCCGAAGCGATCGATCTCGCCAAGCACGCGAAGAAGGCCGGCGCGGATGCGCAGCTCGTGGTGACGCCCTACTACAACAAGCCGACGCAAGAGGGCCTCTACCAGCATTACAAGGCGCTGCACGACGCGGTCGAGCTGCCGATCGTCATCTACAACATCCCGCCGCGCTGCGTGATCGACATGAGCGTCGAGACGATGGCGCGCCTCGCCAAACTGCCGCGTATCGTCGGCGTCAAGGACGCGACCGGCGATCTGACGCGCCCGCTGAAGACGCGACTCGCGTGCGGCCCGAAATTCTCGATTCTCTCGGGCGACGACGGCGTGGCGCTCGCCACGCGCGCGCAGAGCGGCGACGGCTGCATCTCGGTGACGGCCAATATCGCGCCGCGGCTCTGCGCCGACATGCACAAAGCGTGGGAGAAGGGCGACATCGCCGGCGCCCGGAAGCTCAACGAGCTCCTGATCCCGCTGCACGAGGCGCTCTTCGTCGAGACGAGCCCGGCGCCGGTGAAGTGGGCGGCGAGCCAGCTCGGCCTCTGCTCGCCCGAGGTGCGCCTGCCGATGGTGCACGCCACCGAGAACGCGCAGAAGCGCGTGCGCGCCGCGATGGAGCATGTCGGCCTGCTGCCGGCCAAGAAAGCCGCGGCGGCGGAGTAAGAAAGGGAAGTGAACAGGAGCCGGGGGGCCGGGAAGGTCGCCGGCAAGCCCGCTCTTTCAGAATTCGCCTCGGCGAATTCTGCTATAGCTCGCCCCTTGGCGAGCGTCCTCCCCGGCTCCCCGGCTCCTGTGAACTGATTTTCCCATGGCAAAAAAGGCTGATCCGGAGCGCAAGATCGTCGCGCAGAACCGGAAGGCGCGGCACAATTATTTCATCGACGAGGTGCTCGAGGCCGGAATCATGCTCGCCGGCACCGAGGTGAAATCGCTGCGCCAGGGCAAGGGCAACATCGGCGACGCCTACGCCTCCGACAAGGGCGGCGAGATCTGGCTCTACAACGTCAACATCCCCGAATACGATTCGGGCGGCTACACGCGGCACGAAGAGAAGCGCGCGCGGAAGCTGCTGCTCAAGAAGCGCGAGATCGCGAAGCTCTTGGGCGCCGTGCAGCGCGAAGGCATCACGCTCGTGCCGCTCTCGATCTATTTCAACCCGCGCGGCATCGCCAAGGTCGAGCTCGGCTTGGCGCGGGGCAAGAAAAAATACGACAAGCGCGAAACCCTGAAGCAGCGCGATTGGCAGAAACAGAAGCAGCGGCTGCTGCGGGACCGGGGCTGACCCGCCTGCGGATCAGCGCAGCGGCCGCAGCGTGTTCGCGAGAATGTAGGCGCCGACTAGCTTGCCCACGGCGTTGCCGACTTCGGCGCTGTTGCGGTAGTGAACGCCGCCCCAGATGCGCGCCATTGCGACTTCGTCTTCGAGCTGCTGGATGCTCTTGTAGGAGCGCGTGACGCCCGGCATGGCCGCGTAGCGCAAGGCGAATTCCGGCACTGGCCCTTCGCCGAAGATCGACTTCAAGACGGCACCTGCGGCGCCATCGACGACGCAGTGGGCGCACGGGTATTCGGGATGCATCGGGGTCTCGATCAGAGGCCTCCACTCGGCATCGCGTGCCGTCGCGTTGTTGCCGTCCATGTCGCCATTGCGAATGGCGGTGACTGGCCGCCAGAACTCGTAGCGGTATTTGGCCTCGAAGATTGCGAGGAGCGAGTCGAATATCGCCATGTTGACATGCGCATAGAGCCGCGCGCTGTCGAGCAAAGGCAACGGCTTCGCGGCCGCGAGGGCGCGCGTCGCCTGATTCCACGCATCGGCGCCGCTGATCACCCAGAAGCGCGCCGTCTCGCACTGCCAAGACGTGCGTTCGGTGCTCTTGGCGCCGCCGAGGCGCATAGTTTCATTGTAGTCGCGCGCCCATAAAGGACTGTTGAGCGCCGGCGGCGGGCCCGGGCGGAATTGGTCGGCGCTGGCGAGCGCAAACGGCTTTACATCCTTGGCGTGCGACATGATCGGCAGCGACGTCGTGATGTAAACGCCGGGCTTGGTGATCGGCCGATACATGTTCGGGCCCGCAAACCCGTCGCTCTTGCGCGCGCTGAGAATGGCGGCGCCCGCGCGCTGGCCCGCGGCAATGCCGGCCGATTTCTGAGGGCCGTCCGCAAGCTTGGCCAGTGCCGCCTCATAGGCGGCATCGATCGCGCCTTTTTGTTTGGGGAGCAGCTCCGTCAATACATGGCGCGCCGCCGAATGAATCGCCGCCTCGGGGGAGGCGCCGGGCGCGTCGGGCGTCGTCGCCACATATGGCGCATATTTTCGCACCGTGGCATTGGCTGCGTCGAACATCGCGATGTGCATCATCGCTAGTCCGCGCGCCTGGGGCGTGCTGACGATCCCTTCGGCGTCGAACAGCGCCTGCGCCTTCGCATTCCACTCGCTGACGACGTCGGCGCGTAAGCTCGCAGGCAACAGGAGTAGTGTCGCAGCGCTGAGGGCGCCGAGGATAGCGGCGAAACGATTCGCACGGACGCGCGCCGGCGCGCGCGCGCGATCAGTCCTGGCT
>JBKOUH010000035.1:0-1957 GCA_046723285.1 Pseudomonadota bacterium | reverse complement strand
GTCCTCACCGTCGTCGAGCGCCGGTCCCGCGCCCTTGCGCCCGAAGCCGAGCGTGGCGACGAAGAACGAGACGACGCCGCCCGCGGCCAGGATCGCCGCGGCGAGCCACGCCGTGCGGTATTCGAGCTTCAGCACCGAGGCGCCCCAGCCGAGGAAGAACCCGGCCACGGCCATGTCCACGAGGCCGTTGAAGATCAGCACCGTGCGGATGCGCGCGCGGCGCTCGGCATCGGTTCGGTTGGGCATTCCCGCGGGCATGATCGGCTCCGTTAGAGCGGAATGTTGCCGTGCTTCTTCCACGGGTTCGCGAGCTTCTTCTCCCGGAGCATCGCGAGCGCGCGGCAGAGGCGGCGGCGCGTGCTGTGGGGCATGATCACGTCGTCGATGAAGCCGCGGTGGCCGGCCACGAACGGGTTGGCGAATTTCTGGCGGTATTCCTCGGTGCGCGCCTCGATCTTCTTGGGGTCGCCGCGGTCGTCGCGGAAGATGATCTCGACGGCGCCCTTGGGGCCCATCACCGCGATCTCCGCCTGCGGCCACGCGTAGTTCATGTCGCCGCGCAGGTGCTTCGACGACATGACGTCGTAGGCGCCGCCATAGGCCTTGCGCGTGATCACCGTCACCTTCGGCACCGTCGCCTCGGCATAGGCGTAGAGCAGCTTGGCGCCGTGCTTGATGATCGCGCCATATTCCTGCTGCGTGCCGGGCAGGAAGCCGGGCACGTCGACGAAGGTCACGATCGGGATGTTGAACGCGTCGCAGAAGCGCACGAAGCGCGCGGCCTTGCGCGACGAGCTGATGTCGAGGCACCCGGCCAGCACCATCGGCTGGTTGGCCACGATGCCGACGGTCGCGCCCTCCATGCGCGCGAAGCCGGTGACGATGTTGGCGGCGTAGCCCGGCTGCAGCTCGAAGAAATCGCCCTCGTCGACGACTTTGACGATGAGCTCCTTGATGTCGTAGGGCTTGTTGGGGTTGCGCGGGATCAGCGTATCGAGCGAGGGCTCGGCGCGATCGGGCGGATCGTCGGAGGGCCTGACCGGCGGCTTCTCGCGGTTCGAGGCGGGCAGGAAATCGAAGAAGCGGCGGAGCTGCAGCAGCGCTTCCACGTCGTTCTCGAACGCGCAATCGGCGACGCCGGACTTCGTCGAATGCGTGACCGCGCCGCCGAGCTGCTCGGCGCTCACCTCCTCGTGCGTCACCGTCTTCACCACTTCGGGGCCGGTGACGAACATGTAGGAGCTGTCCTTGACCATGAAGATGAAGTCGGTCATCGCCGGCGAATAGACCGCGCCGCCCGCGCAGGGGCCCATGATGCACGAGATCTGCGGCACCACGCCCGAGGCCATGACGTTCCGCTGGAACACCTCGGCGTAACCGGCGAGCGAGGCGACGCCTTCCTGGATTCGCGCGCCGCCCGAATCGTTCAAGCCGATGACCGGCGCCCCCACCTTCATCGCCTGGTCCATGATCTTGCAGATCTTCTCGGCATGCGCCTCGGAGAGCGCGCCGCCGAACACCGTGAAATCCTGGCTGAACACGAAGACGAGGCGGCCGTTGATCGTCCCCCACCCGGTCACCACGCCGTCGCCCGGCACCTTCTGCTTCTCCATGCCGAAATCGAGGCAGCGGTGCTCGACGAACATGTCGTATTCCTCGAACGAGCCGGGATCGAACAGGATCTCGAGCCGCTCGCGCGCGGTGAGCTTCCCTTTGGCATGCTGCGCCTCGATGCGCTTCTTGCCGCCGCCGAGCCGCGCGCCCGCCCGCTTCTCCTCGAGCTCGCGCAAGATGTCCTGCATGGTGAGTCCCCGCTGTCGCGAAACCGTCACCAGCGGGCATAGCAAAGCGGGCGCGCCGAGGCCAGCGGCGGGGCGGCGATCTCAGGCGGCAAAATCGTCGTAGGGGTGGGTTTCAATCCGCCCTGTTGCCGCAGCACGGCGGGCGACGGCATGAT
>JBKOUH010000209.1:0-6146 GCA_046723285.1 Pseudomonadota bacterium | reverse complement strand
CATCACGTTGAAGCCATCGTCGATGAGCTCGGGCAGCTCTTCCGTCTCCGAGATCTCAGCCATGCCCGAATAGACGAGCGCCGGCGCGCCGCCGCAATTCTTCTCGCGATGGCGCCGCACCGTCTCCGCCGCGGCGAAGAGGTGGTTGGGATAAAGGATGTCTTCGGCGGAAACGGCGCTCACCCATTCGGTGGCGATGTCCCGTCCCGCACGCGCGAGGGCCGTGGCGAGCGACGCCGCGCCGCGCGGAACGCGCCGGTGCTCGACCGCGGGCATGCGCATGCACGGCGCCCCGGCTTTGGCGCCGGCCGTGCCGTCCAAGACCATCACGCGCCGCGGCGCGAGCGATTGGCGCAGGATCGAATCGAGGCAGCGATCGAGATATCGAAGTGTTCCGTCATGAACCGAAACAAGGATCGTCGCATCGAACGCGTTGCCGGCCGCGGGCGGTCGATAGCCGAGCCGCGTGCGGGCCGTCTCATGCAGGGCGACGGCGTTGGCGAGCATGGTCTCCAGCGCGAAGTGTTCGTTGAACACGCGGTGGCTCGCCTCGGCCATTGCCTGCGCGCGTCCGGGATTCGCTCGCACCCACTCGACATGGTCGCGCACCGCGCCGGCGATGCTGTCGGCCGTGCCGTCGAGATCGACATAGAGCGCGGCGTCGCCGAACATTTCCTCGACCAGGCGGTTGCGGCCCGCGATCATGACGGCGCTCGCGGCCGGCACTTCGAAGATGCGGCTGGTCGGCACGCCTTCGGCGTCGAAATCGGGATGGTTGAAGCAGAGCCCGATTCCGGCGGCCCGATAGGTGTTGATCACCGAGACGCCGTCGAACGCCACCTCCCCGCCCCAGGCCTGCTCCGGCAAATGCGCCCAGCGGTCGCGCTTGCCGTAGAACTTGGCGACGCCAAGCGGCGCCAGCGCCCGGAACGCCTCGCCGTGGCGGAGTCCGTCCCAATTCGTGCCGAGATAGGCGGCCGACGCGCGCGTGAAATCGAGCGGAACGAAATCGGTACGCGCGTAGGAGATCGCGGCGAAGGCGCCAAGGTCGGGCTTGCTCGCTTTCTCGTAAAGCGCGCCGACATAGCGTGAAACGCTCGGCGCGATCGTCCAATAGCCGTCATAGCTCAGGACGTTGCGCAGGAACCGCGGCAGGTTCTCGATCCAGCGGACCGGCATCGTGAGCAGCACGTAGGTCGGAAAGTCCGCGAGCTTGGCGTCGTTGTAGGAAAGAGAGAGCACGAAGTCCGGCGCAAATGCAGAAAGGTCCTCGCTGCGCGCGAAGGCCTTGGCCTCGATACCCATGCGCCCGGCGGCGGCGACGAAGCGCGCGGCCGATTCGATCTCGGCGTTCTCCGTGTGGCCTCCCTGGAGATAGCAATTGAGCAGCGCGATGCGCATCCGCAGCCGATGCCGTTCGTGTCGGGTGCCAATGCTTAAGCCATCGGCGCGGGGACTCCAGCGGATTCTGCGCCGCCGTGGCGGCGGCAGTCCCGCCTTGCGCCGCCCCGGCGATGGCGGCAACATGTTGGAATCCGGCCAAATCCGGCGCGCCCGCGCATGAACATCGCCTCACGCCCCTCGGCCGGCAGCATGACCGGCAGCCAAGCCGACCAGGCCGGCCAGCTTCCGCTGGTCAGCATCGTCATCACGAACCGCAACTATGCGCGCTATCTCCGTGCCAGCTTCGATTCGGTGCAGAAGCAGGTTTATCCCCGCGTCGAGTGCGTGATCGTCGACGACAATTCGACCGACGACAGCCACGCGGTCCTCGACGAGATCGAGCGCGCGGCGCCGCGTTTCAAGACGACGATCCTGCGCGGCAAGGAGAACGCCGGGCAATATGGCGCGATGCGCCAGGGGTTCGCGGCATCGAGCGGGCAGTTCGTCGCGTTTCTCGACGCCGACGATCTCCTCGACGAGGATTTCGCCGCCGCCAACGTCGCTTGCCACCTCGACGCTCGCATCTACGCCGCGATGTCGACGTCGGACCAATGGATCATCGACGGCGAGGGCAACCGCCTCGGCGTCAATCCGCGCCGGCAATATTTTCCGTTCATGGCGCTGCCGCGCCGCCTCCTCACTGCGTACGAGGTCGAGAGCCGGCCGCTGGGCCTCAGCTTCGGCGCCGAGCTCATCGCCGCCGACGCGAACTGGCCCGGCTACTGGATCTGGGGCACCACCAGCTCGATGATGTTCCGGCGCGACGTGCTCGCGCTGATCATGGCGCGCGACATCGCGATGCGCATCTCGGCCGACGATTTTCTCGCCAACTTCGCGCACGCGATCGGCGGCACCGCCGTCGTCGACCGCGTGCTCGGCTCCTATCGGCGCCACGGCGCCAACAATTTCGCCGACAATCTCGTGCTTGGCGGCTTCGCGCCGCTGATGCGCGACAAGCGCACGGCGGAGCACACGCCGCGCTCGCACATCGCCGTCTGTCTCGAACACGATGCGGCCCGCTATCGCGAAGTGTTGGGCGAGCGCCTCTTCGCCGTCGTCGTCATGCGCTTCTGCGGCATCGGCAAAGGCTTCCGCATCCTCCGGCGCCATCGCGTCCGGCGCGACTACATTCTCGGGCAATTCTGGAGAAGCGTGCTCATGCGCATCGCCGTTTGGGCGCAGGGATACCGGCGCGATTTCTGCTGGATCACCTTTCGCCGCCCGACCTATTGGTGAGCGCATGGAAGCGGCGGTGGACGTTCAATTGCCTTACGCGCGCAAGCGCGTGCTGGTCTCGGGGGGCGCCGGCTTCATCGGTTCGCATCTCTGCGAGCGCCTGCTCGGTCAAGGCTATCTCGTCATCTCGGCCGACAACTATTTCACGGGGCGCAAGGAAAACATCGCGCATCTCCTCGGCAATCCCTATTTCGAGGTGCTGCGCCACGACATCACGTTTCCGCTCTATGTCGAGGTCGATTGGATCTTCAACCTCGCCTGTCCCGCGTCGCCGATCCACTATCAGCACGATCCGGTGCAGACGACCAAGACCTCGGTGCACGGCTCGATCAACATGCTGGGCCTCGCCAAGCGTACCAAGGCGCGCATTCTTCAGGCCTCGACCTCCGAGGTCTATGGCGATCCCGAGCTGCATCCGCAGAACGAAGACTACCGCGGCAGCGTGAATCCGATCGGCCCGCGCGCTTGTTACGACGAGGGCAAGCGCTGCGCCGAAACGCTGTTCTTCGACTACCACCGCCAGCACCGCCTCGACATCCGCGTGGCGCGCATCTTTAACACCTACGGGCCGCGCATGCACCCCAACGACGGGCGCGTGGTCTCCAATTTCGTCGTCCAGGCGCTCCTGGGTGAGCCGATCACCGTGCATGGCGACGGCAGCCAGATGCGATCGTTCTGCTACGTCGACGATCTGGTCGAAGGCATGCTGCGCTTCATGGCGAGCGACGGGGCCGGGCCGGGCCCGCTCAATCTCGGCAACCCCGCGCCGACGACGATCCGCGCGTTGGCGGAACTCGTGCTCGAAATGACGGCGAGCCGCTCCAAGCTTTCGTTCCGCGAGCGGCCGGTCGACGATCCGACGCGGCGCCAGCCCGACATCGCGCGCGCGCAGCAATCGCTCGGCTGGGCGCCGAAAGTGCCGCTGCGCGAGGGGCTCGCGCGCACCATCGCCTATTTCGACGACGAGCTCCGGCGCGCGGGGCGGCGCCGGACCGCGGCTCCCTTGATCACCCGCGGCGCGTGACGTATCAAAGCCGCGTTAGCTGAAATTGCCACCATGATTCCTGCCGGGAAAAGCGGCACCGCGCCGTTCGGATGGCTGGCCCTGCCCTTTGCGACGGGGTGGCAGCATCGCGAGCTGATCCGCGTCATCGTGCAGCGCGAATTCGCGCAGCGCTTCCGCGGCTCGGTGCTTGGCTGGATCTGGGCCGTGATCGGCCCGCTGGTGATGCTCTCGGCCTACACGATCGTGTTCACCGGTCCGTTCAAGGTGTCCTCGACCGCCGAATCCGGCGTCGGCCACTATGCGCTCTTCATGTTCGCGGCGCTGATTCCATTCAATCTCTTCACCGAGTTGTTCGCGCGGGCGCCCAATCTCATGCGCGAGAACGCCTGGTTCCTGAAAAAGACGATCTTCCCCAGCGACACGCTCGGCTGGATCGCGCTTTGCCGCGCGCTCATCTATGCCGGGATCAGCTTCTGCATCCTGCTCGTCTTCGAGATCGCGCTGCTCGGCACGATCCCGTTGACGGTGCTGCTGATTCCGTTCGTGCTCGTGCCCTTTTGCCTGTTCTTGCTCGGAGTGGTGTGGTTCTTCGCGGCACTCGGCGCGCTGACGCAGGACGTGGCGCACATCGTCACGTCGATCATGCCGCTGCTGATCTTCGGCAGCCCCGTTTTCTACAGCGTCGCGGATTTGCCCGAGCCAACGCGCAGCTTCGCCTATCTCAATCCGCTCGCGTGCTTTCTCGAGATGACGCGCGGCCTCGTGCTGCGCGGTGACCTGCCGAGCCTTTCGGTCTACGCCACTGCGTGGGGAATCGCGCTCGTCGTTTTCTGGGGCGGCCACGCCGTGTTCATGCGCTATCGGAGCATCATGGTCGATGTCGTCTGACCTGATGATCCGCGCCGCCGGCGTCGGCAAATCGTATCAATTTTACACGCACTACGCCGACCGCTTCAAACAGATGGTCTTCGGGCGGTTCAAGAAATATTATCGCGATTACTGGGTGCTGCGCGACATCAGCTTCGAGGCCAGGCGCGGCGAAAGCATCGGCATCATCGGCCGCAACGGCGCCGGCAAATCGACGCTGCTCCAGATCATTTGCGGCATCACCACGCCCACCTATGGCGAGGTCGAGGTGAACGGCCGCATCGCGCCGGTGCTCTCGCTCGGCACCGGCTTCGACAGCGAGCTCACTGGGCGCGAGAACGCCATCATCGGCGGCGTCGTCCTCGGGTTGAAGCGCGCCGACATCGTCAGGCGGTTCGATTCGATCGCCGAGTTTGCCGCGATCGGACAGTTCATCGACCAGCCGATGAAGCTCTACTCCACCGGCATGTTCATGCGGCTCGCGTTCGCGATCTGCGCCCATGTCGATGCCGAGCTCATGATCATCGACGAATCGCTCTCGGTCGGCGACACGGCGTTCCAGGACAAGTGCAAGGAATTCCTGCGGAAGTTCCGCCGCACCGGCTCGATTCTCCTGGTCTCGCACAGCGTGGCCGAGGTCTCCAATCTCTGCGACCGCGTGATCTGGATCGATCGCGGCCGCATTCGCGAGATGGGCAAGCCGGACGAAGTCATTCCTAAGTACCAGAGCGCGGTGCACGAAGAGCACGACGACGCATCGCGCTTCTTGATCGAGGCCTGAGGCGGCGCGCGAGATACCGCCGACCCGGGAACGAGAGCCGCGGCGGGGACGTGCATGAGCCGGCCCTTCATCCTCTGCGCCGATGATTTCGGCCTGACGCCGGGCGTCGATGCGGCCATCCTCGATCTCGCCGCGAAAGGGCGGCTTTCTGCCGTGAGCGGCATGGTCGCGGCGCCGGCATGGCGCGCCGATGCGGAGTCCCTTCGCCGCCTTGGCAACGGCGTCGAGCTCGGGCTGCATTTGACGCTGACCGAATTCGCACCGCTCACCGGCGCTTCCTCGCTGGCGCCCGGCGGAAAGCCGCGGAGTCCGGGCGGCCTTCTCGCCGCGATTGCCGCGCGGCGCCTCGGCCGCGACGACGTGCGGCGCGAGATCGCCCGTCAGATCGAAGCCTTCGCCGATGCCGTCGGTCGCCGGCCCGACTACGTCGACGGCCACCATCACGCCCATCAATTTCCGCTGGTCGGCGCACTCGTGGTCGATGCGATCGGTGCCGGCGCGCCGCGCTGGCGACCTTGGCTGCGCGTCTGTGCCGAGCCGCTTGCAAATATCCGGCGGCGCGGTCAGGGCGTGCTCGATGCCGCCTCGGCCGCGTTTCTCGGGCGGCGCCTCCGGCGCAGGGCCGAGGCGCGCGGAATACCGACCAATGCCGGCATCAGCGGCTTCTACGACGTGCGCAAGGCCGAAGCTTACGCCGCCGTGTTCCCGGCCTTCCTCCGCGCCCTGGGGCCGCGCCATCTGATCGTCTGCCACCCCGGCCATTGCGCCGATGCAGCGGAGCGAACGCGGCCCTGGATGTCCTGCCGCGAGCGC
>JBKOUH010000190.1:0-6974 GCA_046723285.1 Pseudomonadota bacterium | reverse complement strand
GCGAGCGCGTGCTCGTACTGGTCCTTGATCGCGCCGCCGGGCGCGGACGTATCGGGCTGTTGCGGGCGCGCGGCCTCGTCGCGGCGCGCGGTGCGCGGCGGCGTTTCGTCCTCATCGTCGTCCGTCGTCTTGCGCGGCGGCTGTGCGCGCGGGGGCGGGGGCGTTTCGGCGCGGCGCTCGGGCGGTCGCGGCGGCGGGGTTTCGGCCTTGCGCGGCGGAGCGCCATTGCCCTTGTCGATCTGGTTCAGACGGAAATCCGTGTCGTTCTTGTAGCGCTCGAAATCGCGCGCGAGGTCGCGCTGCTGCGCGTCGAGCGTTTCCACCTTGTCGGTCAGGCGCTGGATCAGGCGCTCGAGTTCGTCGAGCCGCCGGTTCAGCTGCACCGCGGCATCGGGTGACATCTGCGCGAGCTCGACGCGGATCGTTTGCCCCTCGCGCCGCACGACCTCGAGCGCGCCGCGCAGCCCGGCCGGCGTTTCGGCGCTGGCCGGTGTGGGGAGGGAGAGGGGAAGCAGGAGCAGCGCGGACAGAAACGCCAGCGCCAAGGCGCGTCGCGCGCCGGGATCGGTCCGGATCATGGTGGGGTCGCCCCTACCCAGTCGTTGTGTGTCGTTTCCTATACGTACGCTAGGGTCGTAGCGTGGCGAAACAAGGGCGCGTCCGCAACCGGATTTCGGCCCGGAATTGGCAAAGGGAGCGGCCGGCCTTAGATGTGGCCGCAGCGACAAAGCGAGGGGATCATGGGAATTCTGCTGAACGGCCAGTGGCGCGACGAGGATCTCGCCGCCGAGACCGGGAAGACGGGCGAGTTCCAGCGCATCGAGAGCCGCTTCCGCGACCGCGTCTCCGCCGACGGCGCATCCGGGTTCAAGGCCGAAGCGGGGCGCTACCACCTCTATGTCGCCTATAGCTGCCCCTGGGCGCATCGGACGCTCATCTTCCGCGCGTTGAAGAAGCTCGAGCGCGCCATCAGCGTCGCCATTGCCATCCCCGGCATGCGCGCGCAGGGCTGGACGTTCGAGAGCAATCCGGATTTCCCCGATTGCCCGCCCGACACGGTCAACCATTTCCGTTATCTCCACGAGGCCTACACCGCGAGCGATCCGCGCTATACGGGCAAGGTCACCGTGCCGACGCTCTGGGACACGAAGACGAAGCGCGTGCTCAACAACGAATCGTCCGAGATCATCCGCATGCTCAACGGCGAGTTTCGCGGCATCGCGGGCGACGACACCGATTTCTATCCCGCGGCACTGCGCGCCGAGATCGATCGCGTCAACGCCCTCGTCTACGAGCGGATCAACAACGGCGTCTATCGCTGCGGATTCGCGCGCTCGCAGGAGGCCTACGAGGCGGCCTACGATGCGCTGTTCGCGGCCCTCGACGAGCTCGAGGCGCGGCTCGGACGCCAGCGCTATCTCGTCGGCAACCGCATGACCGAGGCCGATTGGCGCTTGTTCCCGACCCTCGTTCGGTTTGACGTCGCCTATTTTTCCATCTTCAAGTGCAATCGCCAGCGGATCGCGGACTTTCCAAATCTCGCCAATTACATGCGCGAGCTCTATGCCGTGCCCGGAATCGCCGCGACGGTGAAGCCGCGGTATTATGTGATCGGCTACTACTCGATCCAGAAGCTGAACTCGACCGGCATCATCCCGAAGGGAACGCCGCTTGATCTCTCCGCGCCGCACGACCGCGCGCGGCTCGCGGCCTGACCGAAAGCGAGCACGTTTAATCCTGGGCTTGGCCGGATTGCAGCGCGCGCCCGGCGCCGCCGTCGGTCTGGGGCAACGGAATGCGGCCCAGGAGGTCGTCGACAATGCCGTGGAACCGGGCCCACGGCGCCTCGCGGTCGCTCTGATTGCGCACCACGACCGAGTTCCCGGCGTAGAACTTCTCGTACAGCATGTGACGCCCGGCGAATTCGGACCCAATGAGATCCCACGCGAGCTTGATCAGCTTCACGCGTTGGATGGCGGGGGCCGTGACCGTCCCCCACCACTCCTCGAAGCGATGACGCAAGGCCGGATTTTCCAACACGTTGACGCTCGCCGGCATCTGGAGAGCGGCGCCGCCCGCCAAGGTTCGCAGCGTGTCGATGATCTCGGAGTGATGCTCCTGGCACCAGTTCAGCGCTGCATACATGAAGCGCCGATTGTAACACGCGTATCCCTTCGGCCATTCCTCCCAGGATTCGATCTGCCCGCGGATCATGGCGCCGATCGCCGCCTCCAGCGCCGCGAGGCGGCCCAGCGTCTCGCGCACGGCCGGAATCCGATCGGTGCCATTCGCCTGGCAAAGGCGGCTCGCAACGCCCACGATCAGCGCCATCTTCGCCGAGAAGCGGACGTTGGATTGATGGTTGGCGTAGCAGTTGGCGGGGGTCTGCACGTACATGCCGCGCGATAGCGCCGCGTCGTCGTGCAGGAATACCCGCTCCCACGGCACGCGCACCCGGTCGAACATCGCGACCGAGTCGGTCTCGTCGTATCGGAAGCTGAGCGGGTAGTCCGCCTCGTGGCGGATCCGATCCTCGCTGGTTTGCCGTGCCCAGAGGCTCAGGCCCGGCGTGCCCAGCGGCAGCGCGCAGGTGATCGCCTCCTTCTTCGCCTTGTCGTCGAGCGGGATCAAATTCCCGATCCAGATCTCGTCGGCGAAGACCGCTCCCGTCGCGAGCATTTTCGTCCCGGAGATGACGACGCCCTTGTCATCTTCGTCGACAACGCGCAGCGCGGGATAGGATTGGTTCTGACCGGCGAACATGTCCCCCGAGCGGACGCCGGCCGGGGGCACACAGGCGAAGACGCTGTAGATGTCGTTGTGCCGGCAGAACTCGTAGTAGCGCAGCAGATTGGCGGCGAAGCCCTTCACGCCCTGGTCCAGCACCGAGGCATTCATGGCGATGCCGGTGATCATTCCGGCGACATGGTCGGGGGTGCGCCCGATCAGCCCGAACGTGCTGTCGGCGATCGCCTTGTGCGCCTTCGTCCGGAGCGCCAGCTGCTCGGCGCTTCGCGCCTTGAGGAAGTAGGCGCTAAAGCGCTCGCCATCCTCCTCGTAGGAAAAGACATCGTGTTGCGCGGGATCGGCCTTGAGATCGTAGAGCCGCGCGATGGTCTCGGCGGCGTTGCGGAAGGCCGGATGCCGGGTCACATCGGTGACGCGCTCGCCGCCGATGTAGACCTCGCGGCCGTCCCGCATCCGCTCGAGCTTCTCCTTGCCGCCGATCAGCATGCCTTCACCCCTCCGTACGGCCTCGCGCCTCCAGCGCGGCGAGAAACGCATCCACCTCCCGATTGAATGCCTCAGGCTGTTCCATCAACGCGAAGCGGCGTGCGCCCGCGATCCATGCCTGGCGGAAGTTCGGAAGATGCGCGAGCAGGGCCGGATTGTCGGGCGAGGGATCGTCGCTTCCGCAGATGCCGAGGACGGGACAGCGCACGGCGCCCATCGCGGCGATGAGATAGGGTATCGACGTGTAGAACTCCGCGCTTTGGACGTAGTGCGCAGCCGGATGGCTCGCGAACATCCGTGCCACTTTTTCGCGCACGCCGGCATCCTTGGGAAAGATCGGGAAATACGTCTCGTATTCGCGCATCAGGAAAGCGACGAGGCCTTCGCGTCCTTCGGCGGCGAGGATGCGGCCCATGGTCAGATGAAGCTCCGCGAACGAGACGGGATGCTTCTTGCGGCGCTCTTCGAGCCGGGGAAAGCCGTCGAGTTCGTACCAGGAGGCGAGAACCATGGCGCGCACCCGCCGGGGATGGTGAATGGCGACGGTGGCGGCGACGGTCGTGCTCATCGCCACGGCGACGATGACCGCGCGCTCGATCCCGAGATGATCAAGCAGGCAGACGAGATCGTGCGACTGGTTCCATAGCGAATAGCCGTAGGCCGGGCATCCGCTCTTGCCGTGGCCGCGGCGATAGTAGGCGAGGCACCGGTAGCGCCGCGCGAAGTGCGGCAGCTGATGCTCGAACATTTCGATGCCATGGGTCTCGCCGTGGATGAATACGATCCACTCCCCGGCGCCCTCGAGCTCGTAATAGATCTCGCAGTTGTTGACCTTGGCTGTCGGCATCGAACCCGTCGCCGGGGCAGGATTGACCCTGCCGTGCGGGGTAACGTCGAGCGGGATCGGTTGCTCTTCCCTCCTACGCCCCCGAGCCGCTCGGAACGGCGACGCCGCGGCGGTTCTTGGACCAGGCCTCTTCGGTCGAGCCCGCTTCGGCCGGACGCTCCTTGCCGTAGGAGATCGTGCGCACGCGGCCGGATTCGACGCCGAGCGACACGAGGAGGTTTTTGACCGAGGTCGCGCGCCGTGCGCCGAGGCCGAGATTGTATTCGCGCGTGCCGCGCTCGTCGGCGTGGCCTTCGATCATGAACGTGGCGCCCGGATGCGCCTTCATCCACTCGGCCCAGGCGCGCACGGTCGGCTCCTGATCGGGGCGGACGTCGTGCTGGTCGGTGTCGAAGAAGACGCGGTCGGCGTAGCCGTTGCGGCTGGAATTGGTGAAATCGGACCACGAGCCGCGCGGATTGGGCCGCCCCATGCGCGTGGATGCGTCGGCATTGGGATCGGTCTTGGTGTCCGGTCCGCACGCGGCCACGAACACCGCGATGCCGAAGAGGGCGAGAAGATGTTTGACGCGCATGACAGTCCCCATGGGAGTTGATCCGTATTGATGCCGCCGACGTTCCCGGGCCGGCGACAACGTCCTCCCGGGCAGGGTTATCGCCAGCTTGGCGATGGAGGGCAAGCCCGGGCGGTTATTCGCTTCAATCGCGCAGCAGCGGCGACCACGCCGGATCGGACGCCTCGGTCGGCGTCTCGATGCGCCGTTCGCTGCGGCCGGTGATGTCGATCGTGTAAAGGCCGAGCGGCGCGCCGCGGTCCTGCTTGAAGTACATGAGATAGCGGCCGTTCGGCGCCCAGGTCGGTCCTTCGGCGAGGAAGCCTTGCGCCAAGATGCGCTCGCCTTCGCCGTCGGGGCGCATGATGCCGATCGAGAATTGTCCGCCCTCGATCTTGGTGAAGGCGATGTAGTCGTCGCGCGGCGACCACACCGGCGTCGCGTAGCGGCCGGCCTTGTTCGAGATGCGCACGACGTCGCTGCCGTCGGCGTTCATCACGTAGATCTTCTGCGCGCCGCCGCGGTCGGAATTGAACGCGATCTTTCGCCCGTCGGGCGAATAGGAGGGCGAGGTGTCGATCGCGGGGTTGTTGGTGAGGCGCGTGACCTGGCGCGTGCGGAGATCCATCGAGTAGATCTCCGAATTGCCGTCGGTCTCGAGCGAGAGGACGATCTTGTTGCCGTCGTTCGAAAAGCGCGGCGCGAAGGTCATGCCCGGGAAGTCGCCCACCACCTCGCGCCGGCCGCTGTCGATGCTCAAGATGTAAACGCGCGGTGCGTTGCCGGTGTAGGAGAGGTAGGTGATCTCCTGCGCCGTCGGGGAGAAGCGCGGCGTCAGCACGAGGTTTTCGCCGACCGTCAAGTAGCGGTTGTTGGCGCCGTCCTGATCCATGATGGCGAGGCGCTTCACGCGCTTGGTCGCCGGCCCGGTCTCGGCGACATAGACGATGCGCGTGTCGAAATAGCCGGTTTCGCCGGTGAGGCCTTCGAAGATGCGGTCCGAGATCTTGTGGGCGAGGCGGCGCCAATTGGCGGTCGAGGTTTCGAGCTGCTTGCCGACGAAGCCCTTCCCGGTGCTCACGTCCCAGCCGCGGAGCACGACGCGGAGCGTGCCGCCGGAAGAGCTGATTTGACCGCCGACCACGGCCTCGGCGCCGATCTGCTTCCAGTCGGCCATGCGCGGCGAGCGCGCGAGCTCGTCGGGCTTCTGGATGAACGAGCGCGGGTCGATCGGCTTGAAGACGCCCGAGTTGCGCAGATTGTTCGTGATCACCTCGACGATGCGCTGGCTCTGGATACGGTCGTCCTCGCGCTCGGCGGCGAATTCGGAGATCGCGATCGGCAGCGGCTCGAAATTGGGGTCGGTGATGCGGATGCGCAGTTCGGCCGCGCTTGGCGCGGCGGCGGCCATGGCGGCCAACCCCGCGACGAAGAGCATCTCGATCAGGCGGGTCCCGGACATTGTTTCTCCCTCACCCTGTCTTCTTCAGTATACGTGCGTAAGGCCGGTCCGTGGCATCCCCTCATTCGGAGGGGTCGAATTCGAGCGTCAAGTGCCGCCAGCGCGCGAATTTCTCCGGCGGCAGGCGGTAGGGCTGGCACTTTTCGTTGAGCACGGCGCGCAGCGCGCTTTCGGCGGCGGCGCGGTGCTGGGGCCCGCGAATGCGCATCTCGGGCGAGAACTTGGCCTCGCGCACGGTGCCGTCCTCGTTCATCGAGACGTCGATGATGACGAGCAGCGATTCCCGCTCCTTGGCCGCGGCGTCGGCGATCCAGCAGCGGCGAATCTGGCGCTTGACGGCGTCGATCTCGCTGACGCTGAGCGGCTGGCCCGGCTTGTGCTCGGGAGCGCCGCGGCGCTGGTCGCGCGCGGTGCGCTCGGCGTCGGCCTCTTGCGGCGCCTTCCGCTCCTTGTCGAGGCTGCGGAAGATCGAGTCGAGCTTGGACGGCGTCGGCGTCTGCTGCTTGTTCTTGCTCTCGTGCTGATCGGGCTGCGGCTTCTCGGCGCGGAACGTGGGCCGCGATTTGATCGCCGGCGCATCTTCTTTCTTCTTCTCGGCCTCGGAGGGCTCGGATCGGAAGGTCGGCTGCGACTTGATCAGCGGCTTCTCTTCCTTGGGCTCCTTGGCCGTGGATTTGTCGGGGGCCGCAGGCGGACGCAGCGCCGCGTATTGATTGGCCGGCGGCTTCGGCGGCGCCGCGGGCTTCTTCGGCAGCGCCGCGTCGCGGTCGGCATCGGGCCGCTCGGGCGCCTTCGAGGGATCGGGCGTGGTCGTGCGCGGCGGCGGCCGCAGCGCGACGTCGTCGCGCTCCGGCTCGGGCGGCGCCGGCGGCTTCTTG
>JBKOUH010000364.1:0-4265 GCA_046723285.1 Pseudomonadota bacterium | reverse complement strand
GTGCCGGCGCCGACGACGATGTAGTCGAAGCTCCCCATGAGTTCGGATGTTGCCCGCGTCATCGCTCGCTCGGCCCCGTCCCGCGCACCGCGCCGATTCCTTGGCACGCTTCGGCCGCCGCTTCAACACGCTCCCCGCCTTTCTTCCCGACGCCCGCTGACGCACAATGCCGCCATGGCCCGGCTTAAAATCACGATCGACGGGATCGTCATCCGCTGCGCGTGCTTCGAGACGCCGACCGCGAAGGCGCTCGTGGAAGCGGCGCCGTTCACGAGCCGCGCTCAGACCTGGGGCGACGAGGTTTATTTCTCGACGCCGGTCTCGCTGGCGCGCGAGAAGGACGCGCGGGCCGTGGTAGAAGCCGGCGAACTCGCGTTCTGGACCGACGGCGACGCGATCGCCATCGGGTTCGGCCCGACGCCGATTTCGCACGGCAGCGAGATCCGCCTCGCCAGCCCCTGCAACGTCTGGGGCCGCGCGCTCGACGACGTGAAGGCGCTGAAGCGCGTCAAGGCCGGCGCCGCGATCACGGTCGAACGCGCATAGCTGCAGGAGAGCCGTTCGCATGCACGATCTCGTCATCCGCAACGCGCTGATCGCCGACGGCCTCGGCAGCCCCTTGATCGAAGGCGATCTCGCGGCGAGCAAGGGCCGCGTGACCGCGATCGGCCGCGTTTCCGGCGATGCGCGCGAAACCATCGACGCCGGCGGTATGGTGCTGGCGCCGGGCGTCATCGACGTGCACACGCATTACGACGCGCAGCTCACCTGGGACCCGACCTGCTCGCCCTCGCCCGCACTGGGCGTTACCACGGTCGTGATCGGCAATTGCGGCTTCGGCATCGCGCCGGCGACGCCCGAAACGCGCGAGCAGATCCTCGCCAATCTCTCGGTCGTCGAGGCGATGTCGCTCGACACGCTGAAGGCCGGCGTGCGCTGGGGCTTTGCGAGCTTCGGCGAGTATCTCGATCTGCTGCGCCGCCAGGGCGCCTATCCCAACGTCGCCGCCTACGCGTCGCATTCGACGATCCGCACGGTGGTGATGGGCGCCGAGGCCTCGCAATGCGCGGCGACGGCGGACGAAATCGCGCGCATGACCGCGCTGTTTCGCGACGCGATGAAATCCGGCGCGATGGGGCTCGGCTCGTCGACCTTCGAGAACCACAACGGCGCCGGCGGCGTGCCGGTGCCCTCGCGCCTCGCCGAAGACGGCGAATTCCGCGCGCTGGCCAGGGTCGTCGGCGAGTTCGGCGTGGGCTCGATGATGGCCACCTGCGGCGAGCGGACGACCATCGGCTTCTTCGAGGAGCTCGCGGCATTGAGCGGCCGGCCCACCGTGTTCGCCGCGCTCCTCTACAACGCCGCGCAGCCCGAGCGCGCGCCCGGCATCAGCGCCGCCGCCGCCGCCGCGCGCGAGCGCGGTCATCCGGTCTACACCCAGGCCTCGTGCCAGCCGCTGAGCATGGATTTCACGCTGTTGAGCGCCTATCCGATGCTGATGCTGGCGGGCTGGCCGCAGACCAACGACGCGGCGGCGCTGATGCGCGTCTACGCGGATCCCGAATTCCGCCGCACCGCGCGCGAGGATCTCGCGCGCCCGCGGGCAACGCGTCTTTTCAACGGCCATTGGGACCGCGTCGAGATCACGATCGCCGGCAAGCCCCGGAACCGCGCGCTCGAAGGTCGCACGGTCGCCGAGATCGCGGCCGAACGCGGCGCCGATCCGTTCGACGCCTTCCTCGATATCGGCCTCGCCGACGAACTCGCCACGACGTTCACGGCCAAGCTGCTCAATGCCGAGGAAGACGAGGTCGGCGCGCTCTTGTCCGTCGACGGCAATCTCGTCTCGCTTTCCGATGCCGGCGCGCACCACACGTTCTTCTGCGACGCGGGCTTCGGCATGTACTTCCTCGGGCACTGGGTGCGTGAGAAGCAGCGCTTCACGCTGCCGCAGGCCATCAAGAAGCTCTCGAGCGATCTCGCCGACATCTATGGCCTCGTCGACCGCGGCCGTCTTGCCCCGGGCGCGCACGCCGACATGATTCTGTTCGATCCCGCCGCGATTCGCGTCAGCAAGACCGAGCGCGTCGCCGATCTCCCCGCCGGCGGCGCCCGTCTGATCCGTCGCGCGCCCGGCCTCCTCGGCACCTGGGTCAACGGCGTGCGCGTGTTCGACGGCCGCGACTACACGCGCGTCAAGCCGCCCGGCGAGATCATCACGAAATTCTCGCGCGCGCGACCGACGGTCGGGATGCCGGAAAGGCGATCGAACGCTTCCTAGTGACCGATCTCTGCGTCACATGGCCCATACCGTAATCATTTACGGCTTGAATGCCGTATCGCCTTACGGTAATAGAGCGTCATGGAGAATCAGAAGATCACGGCGCATCTGCCGAAGGATTTGATCCGTCGTGCGCGGCGGGCGACGGGCAAGGGCATCACCGAAACCCTCCGCGAAGGGCTCGAGTTGCTGAGCGCGCGGGAAGCGGGGCGGCGCCTGCGCGCGCTGCGCGGCAAGGTGAAGTTCAGCGTCGATCTCGTGGCGTTGCGCCGAGACGACCGGTGATCGCTGTCGATACCAGCGCCATGGTCGCCTATTTGAGCGGTGATCGCGGGGCCGATCTCAAGCCGCTCGACGAGGGTCTTGGCGACGGAACCGCGGCGCTCCCACCGCTGGTCCTGACCGAACTATTGAGCGACCCGGCACGCTCGTCGAGCTTGGGCCCGATGCTGACGGCGCTTCCGCGCCTCGATGTTCTACCCGGTTATTGGGTCCGTGCGGCGGCCACGCGTGCCAAGCTGCTCGCGCGCAAATTACGCGCCCCAATGGCGGACACGCTCATCTGCCAATCCTGCCTCGATCACAACGTGCCTTTGTTGACGCGCGATACCGATTTTCGCCACTTCGTGCAGCACGCCGGCCTGAAGCTCATTTAGCTTCGGCGAACACGCCCACCGGGCACGCAACGCCCGTCCCGCCGAGGCCGCAATAGCCCGTCGGGTTCTTGGCGAGATATTGCTGGTGGTAGTCCTCGGCGTAGTAAAAATCGGGGGCGTCCTCGATCTCGGTGGTGATGGCGCCGTGGTCGTGCTCCTTCAGCATCGCCTGATAGGCGTCGCGCGAGGCTTCGGCGGCGCGGCGCTGCGCCGGCGAATAGACGTAGATGCCCGAGCGGTATTGCGTGCCGACGTCGTTGCCTTGGCGCATGCCCTGCGTCGGATCGTGGCTCTCCCAGAAGATCTGCAGCAGCCGCTCGTAGGACACCTTGGCGGGATCGAACACGACGCGCACGACCTCGTTGTGGCCGGTCAATCCGGTGCACACTTCCTGATAGGTGGGGTTTGGCGTGTGGCCCGCGGCGTAGCCGACAGAGGTCGAGTAGACGCCGGGCTCCTTCCAAAACGCCTTCTCCGCGCCCCAAAAGCAGCCCATGCCGAACAGCGCGAGCTCCAGGCCCGCCGGAAACGGCGGCTTGATCAGCCTGCCGTTGACGAAGTGCTTGTTGACGATGGGCATTTCCGTCGCGCGGCCGGGCAGCGCGCGCTCCTTGGGCGGCATGACGGTCTTGTGCTTGGGCCAGAGCCACATGGCGAAGTCTCCGCTGAAAACCCCCGAGATGCGCCACAACATAAGCCCGCGTCCGCGGCGCCGCCAGAGGCGCGCCGATCACGCGCGATCAACTCCGCGCGGCGGCGGCCCCACTTGCGGAAATCCACCATGCGCACGCGGACCGGATTCACTTGCACCGGCGCTACGTCGACCCTAGACGGGACGGATGCCGCATCACACGCCGCTCATTGCGACCATCGTAGTCGGAATCGTCTTGGCGTTCGCGCTCGGCGCACTCGCCTACCGGCTGCGGATTTCGCCCATCGTCGGCTACCTGCTTGCCGGCGTCCTCGTCGGCCCGCACACGCCGGGCTTCGTAGCCGACCAGTCGCTGGCCGGCGAACTCGCCGAGATCGGCGTAATTCTGCTGATGTTCGGCGTCGGCCTTCATTTTTCGCTGAAGGACCTCCTCTCGGTCCGCTTCATCGCCATCCCCGGCGCCATCGGCCAGATGACGGTGGCGACGCTGCTCGGCCTCGGCCTCGCCTCGGTGCTGGGCTGGCCGGTGGGCGCCGGCATCGTCTTCGGGCTCGCTCTCTCTGTCGCGAGCACCGTCGTGCTGCTGCGCGCGCTGCAGGACCGGCATCTGGTCGATAGCGACCGCGGGCACATCGCGGTCGGCTGGCTCGTGGTCGAGGACCTGGCGATGGTACTG
>JBKOUH010000274.1:0-4504 GCA_046723285.1 Pseudomonadota bacterium | reverse complement strand
CTTGTGTTCACGCGGCGAACACGCTCGGCCGGGGCGTTTGCCGGCACGCTTCCGGCCGGCGGGAAGCGGCTTCGCGGATGCCTTGACGGTACTGTTTTCGCGGAGGAAAGTTGCTTCGGGGTCGGCGTGCCCCGCGAGGAGTCGAAGCCATGATCCGGAAGTGCGTGACGAAGCTGCTCGCCGCGCTGGCGCTGACGACACCTTTGATTGCCGCCGGTGCGCCGGCGCAGGCGCAAGGAAGCTCCTACCAGGACGGCGTCACCTTCGGCGTCGGGCAGCTGCGCATCTTCCAGGCGTCGAGCCCGCAAGATTGCATCGCCTCCTGCCAGCAGGATCGCCGCTGCCGCGCCTGGACCTTCCAGCGCGCGCAATACGACAGCGCCGGGCGGAACATCTGCCATCTTCACCGCGGCGTGTTCGAGCGCAGTGCCAATCCGTGCTGCATCTCGGGCGTCATTAACTTTCGGGATCAGGGCTATCCCGGCCCCGGGCCGGGACCGGGGCCTGGGCCCTACCCCGGCCAGCGCTGGCAATCGACGCTTCAGGACGGCGTGACGTTCGGCACCGGCAACTACCGCTACTTCGACATCCCCGGCCAAAGCTCGGGCGAGTGCCAGGCGGCGTGCGGTGCCGACTCGAATTGCCGCGCCTGGACCTATCAGCGCGTCGAATACAACAGCCGCGGCGTGCCGGTGTGCCACTTGCACCGTTTTATCGGCGAGCGGACGCCGAGCCCGTGCTGCGTGTCAGGCGTCGTTCGCCGCTGGTAGCGCCAAACGCGGCTGCGGCTAATCCTTCGGCTTCAAGCCAAGCTGCCGCTCGACTTCGGGCACGATGCCGAGCGCGAGCAGGCGCGCGCCCCGGAACGTGAAGTGGTAGGGGCTGGTGAACACTGCGACCGGCCCCGCGGCATCGACGATGGCCTGGGCATCGACATATCCGGCACCCACTCCCGCCGCGACGTCCTTGAGCGCCTTCGCCTGCTCGCGATAGGTCTCGAGGAAATAGTCGAAATCCCAATAAGCGGTCTGCACGAGGCGGTAGGAGGGAACCTCATTCAGCGCCTCGAGCTCCTTCGCCGGCATCGCAAAGAAGCTGAAGCGCGGATGCAGATTCTCCGCCGGCTCGGGGCCGACCAGCGGCTTCGGAGACGCAAACAGCAGCGGCTGGTGGATCATGATCACCTTGGCGCCGTGTGCGCGCGCGAGGCTCGCGACCTCGCGGAGATTGTCGGTGTAGAGGCGCCGCATGTGCGGCACGACCTTGCGCGCCCGCGTCAAATCCTGCTCGGCGATCTTGCGGTAGGCATCCTTCCACGCCGCGACGTTGCCGTTGGCGGAGCGCAGGCGGAAATACTTGACCGCCTTCTCGGCGAGCGTGATCGTGTGGCTGAACAGCCCGCGCAGATCGACCGCCACCATGCGCCAATTGACGAGTCCCTCCCTCCTGTGCAGCTCGGCGTAGTAGCGCAGCGTGTCGCGCGGCATCACGTTAGTGGCCAGCATCGCATCTTCGACCGTGGGCGCGAGCCAGGCGTTATAGTGATCGTTGACGCCGCTGAACACGATGACGAGATCGGGCTTGTCGGTGAGTAGCCGGTATTTTAGCTGGATGAGGTCCTGCAGAGAGCTGTAACCGACAATGCCGAAATTGCGCACCTGGAAAGTGCGGCCCTCATGTCTATCGGCCAGCAGGCGCTCGATATAGGCCGGAATCGTCTCGCTGTCGGCATTGCTCACGCCGTAAAGCGCGGACGAGCCGAACATCCACACCTTGTGATTAATCGTGGCGGGATAAGGCTTTGTTCCGTTGAGGCGGAACCCCGCCTCGGAGATGTTAACGTAATTCGATTGAAACGCGTTCGGCAGATAGACGAGGTAGGGCTCGTGGCGATAGCCGACCTCCTTTGCGCGATCGAGGTCGCGACGCACTTCGGGATTGCTGTAGGCGCTCGCATCCGGCGTCGCCGCATCGGGTTTGCCTTGACCCCACAGCATCGCCGTGTTGCGTGCCTCGATGTTGCCCTCATGGATCGACAGCGCGATCCACGCGCCGAATTCAGTCAGCGCCAGCAGCATGAACGTGATCGCGGCATTGACGAAAATTGTTTTGCGCAGGGAAGCGGCCACGTCGTTGCTCCGCGATGTGCGAATGGCACGACAGAATATTCAGCGCCAGTCGCTCAAACAACTCGGATTTGGCCGAATCTCGTGGCCTGATAAAGCCGCTTTGTCGCGCGGCGCCAGTCCGGCTCGAATCTGTGCTTGTACTCCTACGTCAGCGCCGGATGCTGCGCCTCCTTTCTGAGCATGCAATTGCCGGCCACGAACGCTTCAATCTCGGCGCCCGTGAAGCAGTGGAACGCTTCCTCAGATGTGCACACAATGGGCTCGACGCGCACATTGAAGCTCGGTGTTGACGAGAACCGAGCGGTGCACGAAAGCGCGGATGGGTCTCGGCCTCGGCCAAGCCCGCCTCAAGCACCGCCGGCGCGAACGGGCGGAAGCTCTCGCGATACTTGATCCTGAGATTGAGCGTCTCCTGCATCGTGGGATTGCGCGGATCGCCGAGGTTTGAGCAGGCGCCCAACGCGCGCCCCGCTGTTAGGCCGCGTTGAAATCCTATCCCCACTGTGCCATATAGCCTTCGCAACGTACCCTTAGAGCCTACGGAGAGCCTAGCACTCTCCTGGTTAGCCTCTAAGTCGTTGAGATATCATGAAAGCGCCCGTAGCTCAACTGGATAGAGCACCAGACTACGGATCTGGGGGTTAGGGGTTCGAATCCTCTCGGGCGCGCCACTTCGCTTCTGACGCCGCGGCGATTCCCTGCCGGCAGCATGACGATGCCATCCGCCAAGATCGTGATCTGCGGCGCAGGCATAGCCGGCATTGCGGCCGCCCACGCACTCACGGTCGGGCATGGACTCGACGACGTGGTGATGGTCGAGCAGGGCGACCCGCTTTCGCTCACCTCGGACAAGTCGACCGAGGCGTATCGCAACTGGTGGCCGGGTCCCGACTGGACGATGACCGCCTTCATGAATCGCAGCATCGACCTGATCGAGGCGCTGGCGCGGGAGACAGGGAACCGCTTCCATTTCAATCGCCGTGGCTATGCGTTTGCGACCGCCGACCCATCGAAAATTCCTTTCCTGCAAACGATGGCGAAGACCGCGGAAACGCGCGGCGCCGGCCCGGCGCGATTTCACGACACGCCGTCGAGTCCCTATGAGCCGTCGCCTGCGCGCGGCTTCGCTTTTCCGCTCACCGGAGCGGACGTCATCACCGATCCAGAACTGATCCGCCGGAACTTTCCGTATCTCAATCCGGCGACGGTCGCGGTCGCGCATGCGCGCCGCGCCGGCTGGATGAGCGCGCAGCAGCTCGGCATGGCGATGCTGGAGCGCGCGCGGCAACGCGGCGCAAAACTGTTGCGGCGAAAGATCGTCGGCGTCGATACCGCGGGCGGGCGGATCCGCGCGGTCGAGGTCGAGCTGGGGAATGGACGGCAGTCGCTTCAATGCACGCATTTCGTGATCGCGGCGGGGCCGATGCAGAAGGAGATGGCGCACCTCATCGGCGTTGACCTGCCCATCACGGCCGAACGCCATCTCAAGTTGAGCTTCTCGGATGCGCTCCATGCGGTGCCGCGCTCGGCCCCGATGCTGATCTGGCTCGACGAGCAGCATCTGCCGTGGAGCGACGACGAACGCGCGGCGCTCGCCGAGGACGAGGAAACGAGGCCGCTGCTGGGCAAGTTTCCGGCCGGCGTGCACGGACGGCCCGATGGCGGTGACGACAGCACGGCGTTGATCGTGCTTTTCAACCACCACGGCGGCGCCGCGGATGTGGTCTTTCCGCTGCCCCAGCCGGCTCATTATGCCGAGATTGCGTTGCGCGGCTTCTCCACCATGGTGCCGGCGATGCAGTCCTATGCTGGCAAGGCGGCGCGCCCCTTCATCGACGGCGGCTATTACATCAAGACGCGCGAGAACCGGCCGCTGATTGGTCCCTTGCCGGTGGCAGGCGCCTATATCTCGGGCGCGTTCTCGGGCTTCGGCGTGATGGGCTCATGCGCCGGCGGCGAGCTGCTCGCTTGCCACATTACCGAAAGCGCGCTGCCCGATTATGCGCCGGCCTTCCTGCTCTCGCGCTACGAAGACGCCGAGTATCGCGCGTTGCTGGACCGGTGGGGCGACGGTGGACAGCTTTGATGCTTGGCTGCCCGCGCTATCTCAACGGAAATTCGCAGATTTCGGTCGCGTACGGCAGTTTCTCGACCAGCTCGCCCGACAGCGGACGAGCGGCACTGGGTTCGGGTGGAAGGATACTTTCCAGCAGAATTTTCCGTAGACAAACGGTCTCGCGTCGAAGAACAAGATTCCCGAGAAGCGCAAAATTCTTGGCGAAACGTCGCGCTTAAGCCACGTTCCGCTTGACTCGATGCACCTCCGGCTCGAAAACCGCCGCGCCGGGGAGATCGATGCGCCAGATCCATCTTGA
>JBKOUH010000071.1:0-4485 GCA_046723285.1 Pseudomonadota bacterium | reverse complement strand
AGTCCGCGTCGTCGTCGTCGACGATGCGAGCCAGGACGGCACCGGCTATGCGGCCGAAGCCGCCGCCAAACGCATCGAGGCCGCTGATCGGCTTTCGGTCATTGCCGCGCCGCCGCTCCCTCCGGGTTGGAGCGGCAAACTCTGGGCCGTCTCCAATGGCGTCGCCGCGGCGCCGGCGAACCGGCGCTACCTGCTGCTGACCGACGCCGACATCGTGCACGCGCCTGACGCGCTGAGGCGCCTCGTCGCCAGGGCCGAGGGCGGACTCGATCTCGTCTCGCTGATGGTGAAGCTGCATTGCGAGAGCTTCGCCGAGCGGCTGTTGATCCCCGCCTTCGTGTTCCTCTTCCAGAAACTCTACCCGTTTCCGTGGGTCAACGACCGCGCGATTTCGACCGCGGGCGCCGCCGGCGGCTGCATGCTCGTGCGCCGCGAGGCCTTGGAGCGCGCCGGCGGCATCGCGGCGGTTAAAGGCGCGCTGATCGACGATTGCGCGCTCGCCGCCGCGCTCAAGAAGAAGGGCGCCATCTGGCTCGGCCTCGCCGACAAGAGCGCCAGCGCCCGCCGCTACCCAGCCATCGCCGATGTCTGGCGCATGGTCGCGCGCAGCGCCTATACGCAGCTCCGCCATTCGCCGCTGCTGGTCGCCGGCACCGTCGTCGGCATGCTTCTTCTCTACTCCGTGCCGCCGCTGTGGCTCGTCCTTTGCCCTTTCTTCGGCGCCTGGACCGCGGCCGCGATGGGCGCCGCCGCCTTCGCGCTGATGCTCTACGCTTACCGCCCGACGTGGGAACTCTATCGCGGCGACGATCCGGCGATCGTGCTGCTGCCGCTGGCCGCGATGCTCTACACCGCGATGACGGTCGATTCCGCGCTTCGCCACGCAAGGGGCAAGGGCGGCGCGTGGAAAGGTCGGACCTATGGAAAGCCGCGTGCGGGCGCTTCCTAGAGCCTTTCCGACGGCGCCGCGCGCGCCTAAAACACTCGCCAGGTTTGGAACGATCTCCGCACGTGAACAGCACGATCACCGCCACCGATTTCGAGGCGCGCGACCACGTCCATAACGTGGTCGAGGCGTCGGGCACGTCGTTCCTCCAGGGTATGCGCCTTTTGCCCGAGGAGCGGCGCGAAGGCATGTTCGCGGTCTACGCGTTCTGCCGCGAGATCGACGACGTCGCGGACGAGCCGGCGCCGGTGGCGGAGAAGATGGCGCGCCTGCGCGAATGGCGCCGCGAGATCGAGCGCATCTACGAAGGGAAGCCGCTGACGCTGACCGGCCGCGCGCTCCTCCCCATCGTCAACGCCTACGGCCTCGAACGCGCGGATTTCCTGTCGCTCATTGACGGCATGGAGATGGACGCGATCGAGGACATCCGCGCGCCGGAGATGGGGCGGCTCGAGCTTTATTGCGATCGCGTCGCGGGTGCCGTGGGCCGGCTCTCGATCCGCGTCTTCGGCGCGACCGAGCCGCGGGCCAAGTCCGTGGCGCGGCATCTCGGCCAAGCGCTGCAGCTCACCAACATCCTGCGCGATTTGAGAGAGGACGCGGAGCACGGGCGACTCTATCTGCCGGCGGAGCTGCTCGCGGCCAACAATGTGAAGACGCACGAGCCTTTCGAAGTGCTGCAGCATCCGGGCCTTCCGGCGATCTGCGCGGAGCTCGCGGCGCGCGCGCGCCAGCACTATCAGGCCGCCGCCCAGGCGATGCGCCGCTGTGCGCGCGGGCCGATGCGCCCCGCGCGCGCGATGGGCGCCATCTATCGCGCCTATCTCGCCGAGCTCGAGCGGCGCGGCTGGAAGAATCTCGATCGGCCGGTGCGCCTCTCGAAGCTGCGCAAGCTCTGGATCGCGCTGCGCTACGGCCTCTTCTAGCGGCGATGGCGCTCGCCTCCGGCGCAACGGTGCACGTCGTCGGCGCGGGCGTCGCCGGGCTCTCCGCGGCGATCCGGCTCGTCGAGGCGGGCGCGCGCGTGATCGTGCACGAGGCAGCGGGCCAGGCGGGCGGCCGCTGCCGCTCGTACTTCGACGATCTGCTCGGCGCCGAGATCGACAACGGCAATCACCTGCTGCTGTCGGGCAATCGCTCGGCGATGCGCTATCTCGCCACGATCGGCGCCGAACGCGAACTGCTGACGATGCCGACCGCGGCGATCCCGTTCGTCGATCTTGCGACCGGCGAGCGCTGGACCGTGCGGCCCAATCGCGGCGTCGTGCCCTGGTGGATCCTCAGCGCCGGGCGCCGCACCGCCGGAAGCCGCGCCGCGCACTACATGGCGGCGATCAAATTGGCCTGGGCCGGGCGCGCCCGCGTCGGCGATCTCTTCGGGCGCCAGACGCCGACCTATAAGCGCTTCTGGGAGCCGCTGGCCGTGGCCGTGCTCAACACCGCCGCCGCCGAGGGTGCCGCGAAGCTGCTGTGGCCGGTGATGACCGAGACGCTCGGGCGCGGCGAAGCGGCAGCGCGGCCCTGCATCGCGCGCGACGGCTTGTCGAAAGCCTTCATCGATCCGGCGCTGGCCTGGCTGGCCGCACGCGGCGCGACTGTTCGCTTCAACGACCGCCTGCGTGCGATCCGCATCGAGGACGGCCGCGCCGCCGCGCTCTCGTTCGGCGACGGCGAGATCGCGCTCGGGCCCGACGACCGAGTCGTGCTCGCGGTGACGCCGCCGGTCGCGCAATCGCTGCTGCCGGCGCTGACGGTGCCCGACGATTTCCGCCCGATCGTCAACCTTCACTACAAATTCGCGGCGCCAGCCGCGCTGCCCGGCGGCCTGCCGCTGGTCGGCCTCGTCGGCGGCACCGCGCAATGGCTGTTCGTGCGCGGCAACATCCTCTCGGTCACGATCAGCGCCGGCGAGCGCGAAGTGGATCTGCCGGCGGAGACGCTGACCGAAATCGTATGGCGCGACATCGCCAAGGCGCTGGCGCTTGCCGGCGCGCCCGCACCGCCGTGCCGCGTGGTCAAGGAAAAGCGCGCTACCTTTGCGCAGACGCCGGCGCAAGTCGCCAAGCGGCCCAAGGCGAACGCCGGGCCCAAGCACCTCGTGCTCGCCGGCGACTGGACCGACACTGGGCTTCCGGCCACGATCGAGAGCGCCATCCGCTCGGGCGAGATCGCCGTAAAGACTCTATTTAGCACGTAATTATTCCCGCGCTCCGGCCGCCTTGACCGGTCCGGCGGGCGCGTCTATCTCAACCGGCCCGGGCCTCGCGCGAGTGGAGGCCCGGTTCGCTTTTGCCGTATCCTGACAGCATGAATGTTCAATCCCCGCGCCCGCCCGAGCCCGATCTCGGCGCGCTCGACACGCTGATCGCCGAGCAGGCCGAACGCCTGGCCGCGGCCCAGCGCGCCGACGGGCATTGGGTGTTCGAGCTCGAGGCCGACGCGACGATCCCGGCCGAATACATTCTCTATCGCCACTACCTCGCCGACATCGACGAGGCCCTCGAAAAGAAGATCGCGGTCTATCTCCGCCGCATCCAGGGCGCGCATGGCGGCTGGCCGCTGTTCCACGGCGGCGATTTCGACATCAGCGCCTCGGTGAAGGCCTATTTCGCGCTGAAGGCCGTGGGCGATTCGCCCGAGGCGCCGCACATGAAGCGGGCGCGCGACGCGATCCTCGCCCATGGCGGCGCCGAGCGTTCCAACGTGTTCACGCGCTCGCTGCTGGCGCTCTGGGGTGAGGTGCCGTGGCGCGCCGTGCCGGTGATGCCGGTCGAGATTATGCTGCTGCCCAAGTGGTTTCCGTTTCACATGGGCAAGGTTTCGTACTGGTCGCGCACGGTGATCGCACCCCTGATCGTGCTGATGGCGTTGAAGCCGCGCACCAAGAATCCGAAGGGCATCAGAATCGCCGAACTGTTCGCGGCGCCGCCCGAGACGGTGCGCGATTGGCACCGCAACCCCACCGGCGAGTTCGCGGGCCGGATGCTGCTCTGGGTCGACAAGATCCTGCGCGCGGTCGAGACGCGCATGCCGAAGAAGCGGCGCGCCCGCGCCATCGCCGCGGCGATGCAGTTCGTCGAGGAACGCTTGAACGCCGTCGACGGCCTCGGCGGCATCTTCCCGGCGATGGTCAACGCCGTGTTGGCGATGGAGGCGCTCGGCTACGCCAAGGACGATCCGCGCCTCGTCACCGCCAAGAAGGCCGTGGACGGCCTTCTCGTCGTCCGCGAGGACGAAGCCTATTGCCAGCCCTGCTGGTCGCCGATCTGGGACACCGGCCTCGCCGCGCTGGCGCTGATGGAAGCGAAGAACGAGCGCGAGAGCCCGGCGATGGAGAAAGCCGCCGATTGGCTGCTCGAGCGCGAGATAAAGGACGTGAAGGGCGACTGGTCGTGGCAGAAGCCCGAGTTGGCGCCCGGCGGCTGGGCGTTCCAATACAGGAACGACTACTATCCCGACGTCGACGACACCGCCGTGGTCGCGATGGCGCTCGACCGCATGAACGATCCGCGCGCCAAGGCCGCGATCCAGCGCGCCGA
>JBKOUH010000504.1:0-9900 GCA_046723285.1 Pseudomonadota bacterium | reverse complement strand
CATCAAGCCCGCCTACTTGAAGACGGCCAAGACGATGCGGCTCTCGCCCTGGCAGACGGTCCTGACCGTGATAGTGCCCGCGACCTTGCCCGAGATCGTCACCGGCCTCCGGGTCGGCTTCTCGCTGACGCTCCTGGGCGTCATCATCGGCGAAATGTTCGCGAGCAAGCAGGGCCTGGGCTTCATGGTCATCAACGCGATCAATCTCGCCGACGTCGAGACCATGATGTCGGTCGCCTTCCTGCTCTTCGTCACCGCCGCCATCGCCAACGGCATACTGCTCTGGATCGATCACTGGCTGCATAAGCGGGTCTAGCGCGGCATTCGCGCGGGATGATTTGCCGAAAGCCTTGCGATATGTAGGGGCGGGTTTGAAACCCGCCGCTACAAAGGTCATATCGTACGCAAATGTCCGCCAATCTCCTCGAAGGCCGCACCGGGAAGTGGGAGGTCGTCATCGGCCTGGAGGTCCATGCCCAGGTGACGGCGAAGTCGAAGCTGTTCTCGGGCGCTTCCACCGAATTCGGCGCCGAGCCGAATACGCAAGTTTCGCTCGTCGATGCCGCCATGCCGGGCATGCTGCCGGTGATCAACCGCGTGGCCGTCGAGCAGGCCGTGCGCACCGGCCTAGGCTTGCAGGCGAAGATCAATCTCCGCTCGGTCTTCGACCGCAAGAACTACTACTACCCCGATCTCCCGCCGGGCTATCAGATCTCGCAATACAAGCAGCCGGTCGTGGGTAAGGGCGCGCTCGTGCTCGATCTCGCGGACGGCACCGCGAAGAGCGTCGGCATCGAGCGCGTGCATCTCGAGCAGGACGCGGGCAAGAGCCTCCACGACCAGGATCCGCGCCGCACCTTCGTCGATTTGAACCGCGCCGGCGTGGCGCTGATGGAGATCGTCTCGGAGCCCGACCTGCGCAGCGCCGACGAGGCCGGGTTCTATCTCGCCAAGCTCCGCTCGATCCTGCGCTATCTCGGCACCTGCGACGGGGACATGGAGAAAGGCAACCTCCGCGCCGACGTCAACGTCTCGGTGCGCCGCGCCGGCGCCGCCGATTACGGCACGCGCTGCGAGATCAAGAACGTGAACTCGATCCGCTTCGTGAAGCAGGCGATCGAGTACGAAGCGCGCCGCCAGATCGACGTGCTCGAAGACGGCGGCAAGATCGATCAGGAGACGCGCCTCTTCGACAGCGCCAAGGGAGAGACGCGCCCAATGCGCTCCAAGGAAGAGGCGCACGACTACCGCTACTTCCCCGATCCCGATCTCCTGCCGCTCGTGCTCGAGCCGAAATGGGTCGAAGAGATCAAAGCGGGGCTCCCGGAGCTGCCCGACGCAAAAAAAGAGCGCTTCATGCGCGCCTATGGCCTCTCGGCTTACGACGCCGGCGTGCTCGTCGCCGAGAAGGAGACGGCCGCGTTCTACGAGACCGTGGCCAAGGGCCGCGACGCCAAGCTCGCCGCCAATTGGATGATCAACGAATTCTTCGCCCGACTGGGCAAGGCCGGACTCGAGATCGGCGCATCGCCGGTTTCCGCCGCTTCACTTGGCAAGCTCATCGATCTCATCGCCGATAATACGATCTCGGGCCGCACCGCCAAGGACGTGTTCGACGAGATGTTCGCGAACGGCACGGAACCCGCCGCCATCGTCGAAGCCAAGGGACTGAAGCAGATCACCGACACGGGCGCGATCGAGGCAGCGGTCGACACGGTGATCGCCGCCAATCCGGCGCAAGTTGCGAAATACAAAGCCGGCGAGTCGAAAGTGGCCGGTTGGTTCGTGGGCCAGGTGATGAAGGCCACCGGCGGCAAGGCCAATCCGCAGATGGTCAACCAGCTGCTGGCGAAAAAGCTTGGCGCTGCTAAGTAGGCGCCGGGTTCCCGCCTCCGACTTTTCCAAAACAGGCATGCTCATCCTCGGCGTCCATTCGGGCTATCACGACGCGTGCGCCGCGCTTTACGACGACTACAAGCTCGTCGCGGCGGTGGCGCAGGAGCGGATGACGCGGCGGAAGATCGACGGCGGCCGCGTGCCGACCGAGTCGATCGACGAGTGTCTGGCGATCGCGGGCGCGTCGAAGAAGGATATCGGCGCGCTGGTGCTGGGGCGCGCGGCATTTCCGGCGCGCTTCTACAGCCACCTGCCGTTCGACCGCGCGCTGGAAGCCAGGCTCCGCCGCCTCGTCGGCAAGGAGAAGCACAAAAGCATGGAGCGGGAATGCGTGCGCTACGGGCGCAGCGATTCCGACGCCATGTTCCGCGCCGGCGATTTCCTGGGGGCGCTCGAGCTGAAGCCCGGCATCCCCGTGCGCTTCTTCAATCACCACGAGGCGCACGCGCTGCCGACGCTGTTCCACACCGATTGGGACAAGGCGCTGCTCTACACGGCCGACGGCGGCGGCGACAACGTGCAGTACAGCCACCGCATCTTCGCCGACGGCAAGATCGCGACGCTGTTCGGCGGCGACGAGGAGCTCGCGCGACCGATGCGCATCGACAGCGTCGGCCTCGCCTATGGCTATGCGACGCAGGCGCTGGGCTTTCGCATCAACCGCCACGAAGGCAAGACGACGGGCCTCGCGGCCTGGGGCGCGCCCAAATTCTACGATGCGATCGCCGCGCACTTCCGCGTCGACGGCGCGGGCGCGATCACGAGCGATTTCTCCGACAATCCGGCGATGCGCCAGTTCCTGTTCGATCTGTTCAAGGGCGCCAAGCGCGAAGACGTCGCCGCTTCGATCCAGCGCTTCCTCGAGGAGTTCGTGATTATGGCGGTGGCGCGCCTCCTGGAGAAGAGCGGCGCGCGCAAGCTCGGACTCGCCGGCGGCGTCTTCGCCAATGTGCGGCTCAACCAGCGTCTCGCCGAGGAACTGCCGGTCGACGAGGTCTTCGTCTATCCGGCGATGAGCGATCAGGGCCTGGCCGCGGGCGGCGTCTTGAAGTTCCTGCTCGAGCGCGACGGACTCGAAACCTGGCTGAAGCGCCGCTATCCGCTCGAGGCGCTCTACTACGGCCGCGATTTCGGCGGCGGCATCGACAAGGTGCTCGGCGCGGCGCCCGGCATCGCGCAGATGCCCGGCGCCCCGGTGGAGATCGCCGCCGAGCTCATCGCCAAAGGCGGCATTGTCGCCATCTACACCAAGGGCATGGAATACGGCCCGCGCGCGCTCGGCGCCCGCTCGATCCTGGCGACGCCGTCCGATGCCGCGATCAACGACACGCTCAACAAGCGCCTCGAGCGCTCCGAGTTCATGCCGTTCGCGCCGGTGGTGGCCGAGGAGGACGCCGAGACGGTGTTCAAGCTCGGCCGCGCCAAGGCCTATGCCGCGCGCTTCATGACCATCACCGCGCACGTCCAGCCCGGCTGGAAGGAGCGCATCCCGGCGGTGGTCCATGTCGACGGCACCGCGCGGCCGCAGACGATCCGCCGCGCCTGGAACCCGCTCTACTACGACATCCTGAAGTCGTTCGAGCGGCGCACCGGCCTCCCGATCCTCATCAATACCAGCTTCAACGTGCATGAGGAGCCGATCATCAACCGGCCCGAGGAGTGCCTCAGGGCGCTCGCCGACGGGCGCATCGACTATGTCGCGACCGAGCGCGGGGTGTACGCCGGCCCAACGGCACGGCGGCCGGCCGGCACCTGAGCGGCCAATGGCGGTCCAGCGCCGCCGGGCCGCACGGGAATGGGGCACCGATTATGGCCCATTTTACACTTTGTTTACCGCAATGATCGCACAATGAACCAAATTGGTTATCGAGCCTTCGCGCCGCCAAGAACGGCGGCTCGGCAACGGAGGCTTCGCTTACTAGGGAGTTGATGCCGCGGGGCTGCGGGGCCCGGCGGCTGCATTCATGCTCGGTCGCCGGCGCAAAGCCCACGGGGAGGACGCGCCCCACCAAAGCCTCGCCGCCATGGCGGAGGCGGGCGCGGCTTTGGCCGATAGCGGCGCCAATGCCGAGCGCATCTTCCGCGTTATCTTCGATCACGTCGCCGTCGGCATCTGGCAGACGACGCCCGACGGGCACTACATCCGCGTCAATCCGCGCTGCGCCGAGATCATGGGCTACGACTCGCCGGCGGAGGCGGTTCGGTCGGTCAGCGACATCGCGCAGCAGATCTACGTCGATCCCCAGGAGCGCGAGCGCTTCAAGGCCAAGCTCGAGGCGGACGGCCGGGTCTCCGGCTTCATCGCGCGGCATCGCCGGCGCGACGGCGCGCTCTATTGGGCGCGGTTGAGTGCCGTCGCCGTGCCCGGCCCCGACGGCAAGACGGCCTTCTATATCGGCACCGGGGAAGACGTCAGCGAGCTGATCGAGATCCAGGAGCAACTGCGCGCCACCGAGCGCGACTACCGCGAGATCTGGGAGAACGCCGCCGAGGGCATTTACCGTTCGTCGCCCGACGGGCGACAGCTCCGCGCCAACCCGGCGCTCGTGCGTTTCAACGGCTACACGAGCGAAACTGAGCTCCTCGCCGCCGTCAGCGACATCGCGCGGGAGTGGTACGTCGAGCCAGGCCGCCGCGACGAGTTCAAGCGGCTGATGCGCGAGCGCGGCCGCGTCCACAATTTCGAATCCGAGGTCTACCGCCACAAATCGCGCGAACGCGTCTGGGTCAGCGAGAACGCCTGGGAGGTGCGCGACGCCGCGGGCAAACTCCTCCATTACGAAGGCACCGTGCGCGACATCACGGTGCGGAAGCGCGCCGAGCGGCGCATCCTGGAAAGCGAGGAACGATTCCGCGATTTCGCCGACACCGCCTCTGACTGGTACTGGGAAACCGACGCCGGGCACCGGATGTCGTTTATCTCAGACAACATCAAGCGCTTTGGCTTCGATCCGGTGCGTCTCGTCGGCCGCGCGCGGTGGGAGTTCGGCCAATCGCCGGATCTGGATTTCTGGCGCCAGCACCGCGAAGTTCTAGCGCACCGGGAGCCCTTCCGCGATTTCGTCTACCGCAGCAAGCCGCAAGACGGCACGACCCACGTCTTCTGCATCAGCGGCAAGCCCGTGTTCGACGCCGAGGGGCGGTTCCTCGGCTATCGCGGCAGCGGACGCATGATTACCGATCAGGTCAATCAGCAGGAGCTGCTGCGCGCGAGCGAGGAGCGCTTCCGCGACTATGCCGACACGGCCTCCGACTGGTTCTGGGAGAGCGACAAAGAGCACTGCTTCACCTATCTTTTGTCGAGCGAGCGCACGCCCAACGTGCGCGACAAGTCGGTGATCGGGAAGCGGCGCTGGGACTTTGCCGACGACATCGACGACGAGCCCGAGAAGTGGCAGCGGCACCGCGAGCTGCTGGATCGACACGAACCGTTCCGCAACTTCCTCTTCCGCATGCGCAACGCCAAGGGCGATCCCGAGTACATCTCGGCCAGCGGCAAGCCGGTGTTCGACGCGGCGGGAGCGTTCCAGGGCTATCGCGGCTCGGCCCGGCGCATCAACGAGCAGGTGCGCCAGGAGGCGCTTTTGCGCGAGAGCGAGGAGCGCTTCCGCGATTTCGCCGACACCGCCTCCGACTGGTATTGGGAGACCGACGCCGAGGACCGCCTATCCTATGTTTCGGACAGCGTCAGCATGCTGCGCGGCGGCAGCCGCCAGTACGCGATCGGGCGCACGCGCTGGGAGATGGCGGCGGACGTCAAGACCGAGCCCGAGAAATGGTCGGCTTTCAAGGCGCAGATGCAGCGCCACGAGCCGTTCCGCGACTTCAAGTACCAGATTCGCGTCGCCAGCGGCGAAGTGCACCACGTCGCGGTCAGCGGCAAGCCGAAATTCGCGGCCGACGGCACGTTCCTCGGCTATCGCGGCTCGTCGCGCGTGATCACCGACCAGGTCAAGCAGCGCGAGGCGCTGCTCGAAAGCGAAGCCCGCTTCCGCGACTTCGCCGCCACCGCCTCCGACTGGTTCTGGGAGACCGACGACGAGCATCGTTTCGCGTATTTCTCGTCGAGCACGCGCATCGGCCCCGGCAATCCGGTCAACGGCCTCGGCAAGCGGCGCTGGGAGCTGGGGCTCGACGTCGAAGCCGAGCCCGAGAAGTGGGCGGCGCACCGCGCCCAGCTCGATCGCCGCGAGCCGTTCCGCGACTTCGTCTACTTGATCCGGATGGCGAACGGCGAGATCCATCACACCGCGACCAGCGGCACGCCGGTGTTCGGGCCCGACGGCGCCTTCCGCGGCTATCGCGGCTCGTCGCGCCTCGTCACCGACGCCATCCGCCAGGAAGAGCGGCTCAAGGAAGCCAAGACCCAGGCCGAGGCGGCGAGCGCCGCCAAATCGGCCTTCCTCGCCAATATGAGCCACGAGCTCCGCACGCCGCTCAACGCCATCATCGGCTTCTCCGAGATCATGAACCGCGAGATGTTCGGCAAGATCGGCGTGCCGCGCTATTCCGACTACATCAAGGATATCGGCGACAGCGCGCAGCATCTCCTGCGCCTGATCGAGGACATTCTCGATCTCTCCAAGGCCGAGGCGGGGAAGATGGAACTCGAGGAGGCGGATGTCGACTTGCCCGCTTCGATCCACTCCGCCTGCCTGATGCTGCGTGAGCGCGCCAAGCGCGGCGGCGTCTCGCTCAACGAGGACGTGGCGCCCGACCTGCCGCGCTTTCGCGGCGACCGGCGGCGCATCCGCCAAGTGCTGCTCAATCTCGTCTCGAACGCGGTCAAGTTCACGCGCGAAGGCGGCAGCGTCCGCGTCGCGGCCGCCGCCAATGCCGATGGCGGTCTGGTTCTGACCGTGGCCGATACCGGCATCGGCATCGAGGCCGTTGATATTCCGCGCGTGTTCGAGCCGTTCGTCCAGCTCGGGCGCGACAAGGGCATCAGCGGCGAAGGCACCGGTCTCGGCCTGCCGCTGTGCAAGGAGCTCGTCGAACTCCATGGCGGCACGATCTCGCTGACCAGCGAGCCCGGCGCCGGCACCACGGTCACCGCGGTGTTCCCGCCGGTGCGCACCGTGGCCAAGCGCGCGGCGGCCTAGCCATGGATTGCAAGCGCGCATTCGCTCGCCGGTTACTGCTTGAGCCTTGGGCAAAAGAGGCTAGGCTCCGTGATCGCGGGAGGAGGGAGCCGATGCGGAAGGTGCGACGTCTCGATCGGCTGTCGGGCGCGGGTGGCGATGTCCAAGCGTAAAGCCCGACTCAATTTGAAACCCGGCGTCGAGCCGGCGCGGCACGAGGCGCCGCCCGAGCCGCCGGCGCCGCGCGCCGGGCCGGTGCCCGACGGCGGCAAATCGGTGCTCATCGCGCATATCAGCCACGGTCTCCGTACGCCGCTCAACGCGATCATCGGATTTTCCGAGATCATGGAGCGCGAGATGTTCGGCAAGATCGGCATCCCGCGCTACATCGAATATGTGAAAGACATCCGCGCCAGCGCGCAGCATCTCTTGCGCCTGATCGAGGATGTCGTCGATCTCTCCAAGGCCGAGGCGGGCGCCCTCGAGCTCGAGGAGGACGAGATCGACGTCGCCGCCGCGGTGCGCTCGGTGTGCTTGAAGCAGCGCGAGAAGGCCGCGCAGGGCGGCGTGCAGATCGTCCACGACGTGCCAGCCGACATGCCGCGGCTCATGGGCGACCGCCGGCGTGTGCGCCAGATTCTGACGAACCTGGTGTCGAACGCGGTGCGCTTCACCTCGCGCGGCGGGCGCGTCACGGTTTCGTCCTGGCTCGACCCGGCGGGCCGCGTCGTGTTCGCCATCGCCGATACCGGCACCGGCATCGAGCCCGCGGAAATCCCGAGCGTGTTCGATCCCTTCGCGGGGCTGGGGCGGCTACAAGATATCGGCGGCGGGGGCACCGGCCTCGGCCTCCCGCTCTGCAAGGGCCTGATGGAACTTCACGACGGCACGATCGAGCTCGCGAGCCAGCCCGGCAAGGGCACGACGGTCACCGCCACCTTTCCGGCCGACCGCACGATCAAGACCAAGCCAGCCAGCCCTTAGTCCGCTCCAGGTGAAGCACGCGAAGTCGCGGAGAATGCGAAGCGAAGACGCGTCTCCGCGCGCTCCGCGTCTTCGGGCGCGAAGAACGGCCGCCCTTGAGCGGCCATTTCACGCTCCGTAGTGTGATGCCGCCACGAAAAAGGGGAGTTGCACGTGATCGATCTCTACACCTGGACCACGCCCAACGGCCGCAAGGTCTCGATCATGCTCGAGGAGTGCGCGCTCCCCTACACGGTGCATCCGATCAACATCGGCAAGAACGTCGACCAGTTCACGCCCGAATACGTCAAGATCAATCCCAACAGCAAAATTCCCTCGATCGTCGATCAGGACGGGCCCGGCGGCAAGCCGATCACGATCTTCGAATCGGGCGCCATCCTCATCTATCTCGCCGAGAAGACGGGCAAGTTCCTGTCGAAGGAGCCGCAGGCGCGCATGGCGGCGATCCAATGGCTGATGTTCCAAATGGGCGGGGTGGGGCCGATGTTCGGCCAGGCGCACCATTTCCTCCGCGCGGCGCCGGAGAAGGTGCCCTATGCGATCGAGCGCTATAAGAAGGAGACGCGCCGGCTCTACGGCGTGCTCGAGGGGCGCTTGAAATCCGTCGCCTATCTCGCGGGCGACTATTCGATCGCGGACATCGCCACCTATCCGTGGGTGGCGCGCCACGAGTGGCATCAGGTCGAGCTCAAGGACTTTCCCAGCGTGAAGCGCTGGTACGACGCGATCGGCGCGCGGCCGGCGGTCGCGAAAGGGATGGCGGTTCCGCTGCCGCCCCCGAGCTGAGCGACGTAGCGCAAGGGCGCTGCGACGCTCGCCGAGCGTCAGGCTACGGCGGCGAGGGCGTGGCCCTGGGCCGGCGCAACCGCGCGCGGCCGGTCCATCGCCGACAGCTCCTTCCGGCAGGCCTCGAGGTCGCGCATGATCTTCTGATCGTCGCGGTCGAAGACCTCCATCGAGCCGAGCTTGATTTCGACGAGGTCGATCAGCAGTTCCAGGCTTTTCCGGGTCAGCATCGATCTCTCCTCAGTGTTCGCTGCGCGGGCGGCCTCTGTTCCGCCGGCCTGGACATGCTGGCGCGTTATGCTTGACGAAAGGTTAACAACCGACCGCCGGAAGGCTAGGCCTAATGGCTAGGCCGGCTAGGATTGGGCTTAACCGAATATCAAACGGCAGGGACCACTCTCGGCGGGAACCGGAGGCGGCGCCGCGCCGTTCCGCGATCGAGGACGAGACCATGGCCGAAGGCACGCCGATCAACGCCGCCCAGCTGTTTTCCGACGACGCCAGCGAGTTCTTCATCGATGCGGGCGTGCCGCGCTACAACCGGCGCCTCACCGACAAGATTCTCGCCGCCTTCAATCACGCCTACGCCATGGGCGAGATGGATCTGGCACGCGATCTCTGGGAATGCCTGGTCGCGGCCGAGAAGCTCGGTCAGCAGATGCACCGCCGGCGTCCCAACCAGGCGCTCGATCTCGCCGCCGAGTGGGTGGCCTTCGTCGATGCGCGCGATCGCTACCGCGAGGTGAGCCGCACGCCGCAAGCGCCGAGCGAGCACGCCTCGGACGCGTTCCGCACGATGCGCGACGCCTATCAGAGCTGGCGCGCGCACAACAGCAGCGAGAATCCGTCGCCGTTGCGGCCCACCGCCGCCGCGAGCGGCGCCAATGGCGAGGCTCAACGCCCGCCGGAGCCGCACCCCTACGAGCCGCCCTCCTCGGGCGGGCACGATTAGGCGGAGCCTCGCGCCGGCGTCCGGCGCCCTGATTGACAGGGTTTGGCGCCGCCCCTAAATGCACCCTCCCGGCTGAAATCCGACGCCGTTGGCGCCGGCCTTGCCGCATGGACGGCACAGCGGAGGGTTAGCCAAGTGGTTACGGCAACGGTTTGCTAATACTCAAGGTAGCGTGCCGCACCGTAGCGCGCAGTATCACCA
>JBKOUH010000351.1:0-4326 GCA_046723285.1 Pseudomonadota bacterium | reverse complement strand
GTGCGTGTTCCTCCGGTTGATTTCTTATCGCCCTGCCGGTCGTCGCGCCGGATTCCGGGCTGTGTGCGGCGAGTATATCGCGGCGTCTTCGCGGCGGCGACTCGGACCGGTGGCATGCCAAGAGACGACGCCGCCCATCCGGAGCGCCTCGCGCGGGACGCAAACGGCGCGCCATGTGGCTCGGGGTGGGCCGGTTGCGCTCGGGGTGCCCCGCGTGGCAAAAACCTTTCAGGGGTCCGCGCGTTTTCCACGCCGCCCGCCTCGCACACCAGCCAGCCCGAGCATCGCTTGAATTCCATGTCCCGGCCCATCAGGAAGGCCGTCTTTCCCGTCGCCGGCCTCGGCACGCGCTTTCTTCCGGCCACCAAGGTGATGCCGAAGGAGATGCTCGTCGTCGTCGACAAGCCCCTGATCCAATGGGCGGTGGAGGAGGCGGCGGCGGCCGGCTGCACCGACTTCATCTTCGTCACCTCGCGCGGCAAGTCGCTGCAAGAGGATCACTTCGATTATCACGCCGAGCTGGAAAACCTGCTCGAGCGGCGCGAGAAGGCGGCCGAGCTCGAAGCGATCCGCTCGATCCTGCCGGCGGGCGGGCGCGTGATCGCCGTGCGCCAGCCCGAGCCGCTCGGCCTCGGCCACGCGGTCGCGTGCGCCGAGCCCGTCGTCGGCAACGAGCCGTTCGCGGTGATCTTGCCCGACGACATGGTGCTGGCCGACACGCCCTGCATGAAGCAGATGATCGACGCCTACAACCGCGTCGGCGGCAACATCGTCGCGGTCATGGACGTGCCGCGCGAGCAGACGCGCAAATACGGAATCCTCGACGTCGCCGACGACGACAAGCGCGAAGGTGCGCTGGTCACGATCAAGGGTCTCGTCGAAAAACCCGCGCCGGAGAGGGCGCCGTCGACGCTCTCGATCATCGGCCGCTATATCCTGCAGCCCGAGATCTTCGAGTACTTGCGCAGGGGCGAGCGCGGCGCGGGCGGCGAGATTCAGCTGACCGACGCGATGGCGCGCATGATCGGCCAGGGCCCGTTCCACGGCTACCGCTTCCGCGGCACGCGCTACGACTGCGGCGACAAGGCCGGCTACATCGCGGCCAATCTCGCCTTCGCGCTCGAGCGCCCCGATTTGGCACCCACCGTGCGCGCCCACGCCAAGCGCCTGTTCGGGGCCGGCTGAGCCGCCGCCATGCGCATCGCGATGATCGGCACCGGTTATGTCGGGCTCGTCTCCGGCGCCTGCTTCTCCGAATTCGGCATCGACGTTGCCTGCGTCGACAAGGACGCGGCCAAGATCGCGGCGCTCCAGGCGGGCAAAATCCCGATCTACGAGCCGGGCCTCGAAGAGCTGGTCGAGCGCAACGCCAAGGCCGGGCGCCTCACCTTTACCGCCGATCTTGCCGCGGCCGTCGCCGGCGCCGAGGCCGTGTTCATCGCGGTCGGCACGCCGTCGCGGCGCGGCGACGGCCACGCCGATCTCACCTACGTCTTCGCCGCCGCCGAGGAGATCGCCAAGGCGCTGACCGGCTACGCCGTGGTCGTCACGAAATCGACCGTGCCCGTCGGCACCGGCCGGAAAGTGGCCGAGCGCATCCGCGCGGCGCGGCCCGACGCCGATTTCGACGTCGCCTCCAATCCCGAATTCCTGCGCGAGGGCTCGGCGATCGAAGATTTCATGCGCCCCGACCGCGTCGTGATCGGCACGACCGGCGAGCGCGCGCGCGAGGTGATGCGCCGCATCTACCGCCCGCTCTCGCTCATCGAGCGGCCGATCGTGTTCACCAAGCTCGAGACCTCGGAGCTGATCAAATACGCGGCCAATGCGTTCCTCGCCGCCAAGATCACGTTCATCAACGAGATCGCCGATCTCTGCGAGAAGGTGGGCGCCGACGTGCACGATGTCGCCAAGGGCATCGGCCTCGACGGCCGTATCGGCGCGAAATTCCTCCACCCCGGCCCCGGCTATGGCGGTTCGTGCTTTCCTAAGGACACGCTGGCCCTCGTGCGCACCGCCCAAGAAGCGAAGGCGCCGCTGCGCATCATCGAGGTGGTCGCCGACAACAATGCGCGCCGGAAGAAATCCATGGCCGCGCGCGTGGTCGCGGCGTGCGGCGGCAGCGTCGCCGGCAAGACGATCGCGGTGCTCGGCCTTACCTTCAAGCCCAACACCGACGACATGCGCGAGAGCCCGAGCCTCGACATCGTGCCGGCGCTGCTCGGGGCCGGAGCCAAGGTGCGCGCGCACGATCCCGAGGGTATGGACGAGGCGAAGAAACTCCTGAGCGCCGTCGAGTACTGCCCCGGCCCCTACGAGGCGATGCAGGGCGCGGATGCGCTCGTGATCGTCACCGAGTGGAACGCGTTCCGCAGCCTCGACTTGGCGCGCATGAAGTCGCTGCTGAAATCGCCCGTCGTCGTCGATCTGCGCAATATCTACAATCCGCGCGAGATGGCGGCAGCCGGCTTTCGTTATTCCTCGATCGGCCGGCCCGCGGCGGCCTACGAAGAGGAGCGGCCAGGCACATGATCCTCGCGCCGAGCATCTTGCGCGAATACGACATCCGCGGCGTGGTCGGCGAGAATCTCTCCGAGCGCGAGGCGCACGCGATCGGTCGCGCGTTCGGCACGATCATCGTGCGCCGCGGCGGCAAGAGCGTGTGCCTCGGCTATGACGGCCGCGTCTCGTCGCCCGGCTTCGCCGCGGCCGCGGCCGAGGGCCTTACTGCGTCGGGCCTCGATGTCTGGCGCGTCGGGCGCGGGCCGACGCCGATGCTCTATTTCTCGGTGTTCCATTTCGGCGCCGACGGCGGGCTCATGATCACGGGCTCGCACAATCCGCCCGATCAGAACGGCTTCAAGATGACGTTGGGGCCGGCGCTCGGCGCGATGCCGCTGTTCGGCGCCGAAATCCAGGCGCTCGGCGCGCTGGTGAGCGGCGCCGACTATGCGAGCGGGAAGGGCTCGGTCTCGGAGCGCCCCGCCTTCGACGACTATGTCGCGCAATTGGCGGAAGAGGCGGGAACGGGCGGGAAGCCTCTCACCGCCGTCTGGGACGCCGGCAACGGCGCCGCCGGCGAGGCGATGCTCGCGCTGACGCAGCGCCTCCCGGGCCGGCACGTGCCGCTGTTCGCCGAGATCGACGGCCGTTTTCCCAACCATCATCCCGATCCGAGCGTGGCGGCGAACCTCGCGCATCTCCAAGCCGCGGTGAAGAAAGAGCGCGCGGACTACGGCGTCGCCTTCGACGGCGACGGCGACCGCATCGGCCTCGTCGACGGCAAGTCGCGCATCCTCTGGGCCGATCAGCTCATGGTGCTGTTCGCGCGCGACGTGCTCGCCGCCAACCCCGGGAATCCGGTCATCGCCGACGTGAAGGCGAGCCAGGTGCTGTTCGACGAGATCGCCAAGGCGGGCGGCCGCCCGGTGATGTTCAAGACCGGCCATTCGCTGATCAAGGCGAAGATGAAGGAGCTCAAGGCCCCGCTCGCCGGCGAGATGAGCGGCCACATCTTCTTCGCCGACCGCAACAACGGCTACGACGACGGGCTTTACGCGGCCGCGCGCCTGTTCCGCATCCTTGGCCGCGCGAAATTCACGCTGGCCGAGTTCCTCGACGCGCTGCCGCCGGTCATCAACACACCCGAGCTGCGCTTTCCGGTTCCCGCCGCGCGCAAATGGGCCGTCATCGACGAGGTCAAGGGCCGCCTCGCCGCCGCCAAGGCCGACGTCAACGGCATCGACGGCGTGCGGGTGAAGACGCGCGACGGCTGGTGGCTGCTGCGCGCCTCCAACACTCAGGACGTGCTCGTGGCGCGCTGCGAGGCCGGCGACGAAGCGGGCCTTGGGCGGTTGAAGGGCCAGCTCGCGCGCGAGCTCGCCGCCTCGGGCCTGGCTTTGCCCGCCGATGCCGCCGGCCACTGAGCGCGCGCGCACGTCCGGGCGCGAGGCGCCGGGCTTCGATTTCTTCTTCTACGGCACGCTCTGCGATCCCGACATGCGCGCGGCGGTGTTCGGGCGCAAGGTCGAGGCCGTGCCGGCCGGCCTCGACGATTACGAGGCCGTGCCGGTCGATCGCGGGCGCTTTCCCATCCTGCTGTTCCAGCGCGGCCAAACCGCCGCGGGCGTGCTCTGCCGCGGCTTGAGCCTCATCGAGGCCGCGCGGCTCGGCTTCTATGAGCACGAGGGCCGCGATTACGGCGCGCGCGAGCTGACGGTGCGCGTCGACGGCGGCGACTCGAAACTGGCTTGGCTCTTCCTTCCAATGGGCACGCTCAGGCGCGGACCGGGACGCTGGGATCTCGCCGAATGGCAGCGTTATGCC
>JBKOUH010000241.1:0-2843 GCA_046723285.1 Pseudomonadota bacterium | reverse complement strand
GGGTTACGGCGCGGCGTAGCGCGCGCGGCGCGGATTGCATACGGGCTTTGTGCCGAGTTCGTCGGCGTGCCTCTCGCTCCTTGGCGCGTGCGCGGCTATTGTCGCGCCATCAGCGAGGAGGCGAAGGCGATGAAGTTCGGCATGGGGCAGGCGATTCCGCGCATCGAGGATCCGCGCCTCTTGACCGGCAGCGGGCGCTATACCGACGACCACGCCGTGCCCAACATGGCGCGCGCCTATTTCCTGCGCTCGCCGCACGCCCACGCGCGCATCCGTTCGATCGAGACCAAGGCGGCGGCGAAGCGGCCCGGCGTGCTCGGCGTCTACACCGGCGCGGATACCGCCGCGCTCGGCAATCTTCCCTGTCGCGTCGTCGAGATGTTTCCGCTGAAGCGCATGGACGGCTCGCCGGTGTTCCATCCGCCGCGCCCGGTGATGGTGCGCGAGCGCGCGAAGCATGTCGGCGACATCGTCGCCATGGTCGTGGCCGAGACGGTGAACCAGGCCAAGGACGCGGCCGAGGCGATCGAGATCGACTACGAGGAATTGCCCGCGGTCACCGATCCGGTCGCGGCGGTGAAGCCCGGCGCGCCCAAAGTGTGGGACGAGTGCCCGGACAACATCAGCTATGTGCACCGCATCGGCGACGCCGCCGCGGTCGACGCCGCATTCGCAAAGGCCGCGCACAAAGTGGCCTATGAATGGCGCAACACGCGCGTCTCGCAGCATTGGATGGAGCCGCGCGCCTCGATCGGCCTCTACGACCTGCACGAAGACCGCTTCACGCTGATCTCGGGCACGCAGGGCGCGCACGACACGCGCAATTTCATCACGCAGAACGTCTTTCGCATTCCCGACAACAAGCTGCGCGTGATCAGCCCCGACATGGGCGGCGGCTTCGGCGGGCGCAGCAACTCTTATCCCGAGATGGCGCTGGTGTTGTGGGCCGCGAAACAACTCGGCCGCCCCGTGAAGTGGAACGGCGAGCGCAGCGAGGCTTTCCTCTCCGACGATCAAGGCCGCGACAGTTGGCATAAAGTCGAGCTGGCGCTCGACGCAGAGGGCATCTTCCTCGGCCTCCGCGTCAAGACCATCGCCACGGTCGGCGCCTATATGTCGGTGTTCGGTCCGTGGCCGAGCTTTGCCAATGCCGGCGGCCTTGCCGGCGTCTACCGCACGCCCGCGATCTTCACCGAAGTGCTCGGCACCGTCACCAACACGCCGACAATCGGGCCCTATCGCGGCGCCGGCCGCCCCGAGGCCAGTTTCTGCATCGAGATCGCCATCGACTTGGCGGCGCGGAAGCTCGGCGTGGATCGTGTCGCCCTCCGGCGCAAGAATTTGATCCCGACGGGCAAGTATCCGTGGAAGACGCCGCTCACCTATGTCTACGACTCGGGCGAGTTCGAGGCCGTGCTCGACAAGACGCTGGCCAATGCCGACGTGAAGGGTTTCGCGGCGCGGAAGCGCGCGTCGGAGAAGCGCGGCAAGCTGCGCGGACTCGGTATCTCCTATACGATCGAGCAATCGGCCGGCGGCTTCGACGAGGCCTGCGAGCTGCGCGTGGAATCGAGCGGCAGCGCCACGCTCTTGATCGGCACGCACTCGCACGGGCAGGGGCATGAGACCGTGTTCCGCCAATTGCTCACCGACCGCCTCGGCCTCGAATTCGAGGACGTGCGCATCATCCAGGGCGACACCGATCTCGTCGGCCACGGCCATGGCACGTTCGGCTCGCGCTCCTCGGGCCTCGGCGGCGCCGTGATCAAGCTCGCCTCCGACCGCATCGTCGAGAAGGCGAAGCAGATCGCCGCGCACAAGCTCGAAGCCGCGCCCGAGGATATCGAGTTCAAGAACGGGCGCTTTGCGGTCGCCGGCACCGATCGCGCCGTCACCTGGAAGGACGTGGCGCGTCTCGCTTACGCGCCGCGCATGCTGCCGCCGGGGATGGAGACGGGCCTGATGGCGATGGCGAGCTTCACGCCGCCGGCGCCGACGTTTCCCAATGGTTGCCACGTGTGCGAGGTCGAGATCGATCCCGACACGGGCGTCACGCGCATCGACCGCTACACGATCGTCGACGATGTCGGCACGGTGATGAACCCGCTGCTGCTGAAGGGGCAAATCCACGGCGGCGTGGTGCAGGGCGTCGGCCAGATCCTGCTCGAGAACATGCAGTTCGATCCCGAGTCGGGCCAGGTGCTGACGGGCTCGCTGATGGATTACGCGCTGCCGCGCGCTGACGACGTTCCCAGCATGTCGGTCGAGAGCCACCCGGTGCCGACGCCGACCAATCCACTCGGCATCAAGGGCGCGGGCGAGGCGGGCACCGTGGGCGCGATGCCGTGCGTGCAGAGCGCCATCCTCGACGCGCTGGCCCCGCTCGGCATCCAATGGCTAGACATGCCGGCGAGCCCGCACCGCGTGTGGGCCGCGATTCAAAAGGCGCGAAGGAAGAAGGCGGCCTAATTCCAACGCGCGCGCCCGCGCGTCAAGTGAGCTACATCTCATACTTGTCCTTTGCGCGCGCCGCATAACCGGCGCATGCTTCAGCCTCCCCGCGTTTTGGAGGCCGCGCCATGGCAGTCCCCGGGCTGAAATCGATTTTCGACATCGCGCAGCATCAGACGAATTGCGACTTCCGCGCCGCCAAAAGCGCCGGCCTCGAAGCCGTCATCATCAAGGCCACGCAGGGCGTCAACTTCGTCGACCCGCAATTCCGCAATCATCTCGCCGGTGCGCAAGCGGCGGGCTTGATGATCGGCGCCTATCATTTCGGGACGGCGAGCGACGCCGTCGGCCAGGCCGATGATTTCCTGAAAGCCGTCAATCCGGGTCCGGAC
>JBKOUH010000013.1:0-3840 GCA_046723285.1 Pseudomonadota bacterium | reverse complement strand
GTATTCATCATTGCCGTCTGCTGCCGGTCATCGGCGAGCAGTGCTCCATACACGCTGTCTGGCTGGATTTCGCCGAGTGGCTTGAGCCAACCCGCGCCACGGGCCAATGCGATACGCGCAAGACCACGGCGCTCGGCCTCGATCGCCAGCATCAGATCGTTGCCCCTGATCCTAGGCCACGCCCGAGGATCGAAGCGGAGGCGCGCGCTGTCGAAAGCCGCGGTTCCGGCTCCGATGCAATGCACCGGGCGATGCTCGGCGAGCGCCTTGGCAAAATGGTAGCAATGCCGGTCCTTGACGTAGGAGCCGTAGGGCGCAAGGAAGATATCACCATGGTAGCCGACCACGGCACGGCCCGCGAACGCGGCGAGCCCGTCGACGATTTCGCGCACATAGGTCGCCGGATAGAGAATGTCGTCGTCGAAGACGATGAACACGCAGGGTTTACGCATTAGAGCGAGCGGCAGGAAGCGGCCGGTCGCGTGCAGATCTCCATGCTCGTGCGCGAAAAGCGGAACGACGTTGGAGAAGGCACGGATCGAGTCGGGCGCGCGAGTGAAGCCGTCGAGATAGAGATAGAGCCGGTCGACTTGCGGCGCGACGGCGGGCAATACGCGGGCGAAGCTCCCCGCCCGGGTCGGCATCGTCGCCATCGAGCCGATGCGCGGCCGGCTTCGGATGCGGCGCGCTTCGGCCCATCGTTTCAGCCTGTCCAGCACCGGTGCCTTGCCAATACCTGTGATTCCCACGCCCTCTACATCTAATTCCCGCGCCCGCGCGACGTTAAGGGAGCGAAGATCAAGGCACAAGGCAGCGGCGTGTCGCGGCGCCCTTCTTCGGCCGGAGCCGGAGCGCGAACCGGCGCCGCAATCAATTCGCGGCGGGGCTGGACTCGCCCGCCGCCCGCTCTAAATTCCCCGGCTGGTGCCCCGGCGCATGCCGCCGCGGCCGAATTCAATCATGTTCTCCGAAACCACCGCCAACATCACGGTCACGGTCCGCCCGGTCTTCATCGAGGAGCAGTCCTCGCCGGCCGAGGACAAGTATGTCTGGGCGTACAAGGTGCGCATCGAGAATCGCGGCAGCGAGACGGTGCAGCTCTTGAACCGGCACTGGAAGATCACCGATGCGCGCGGCAAGCTCGAAGAGGTGAAGGGACCGGGCGTCGTCGGCGAGCAGCCGGTGTTGAAGCCCGGCGAAGCCTTCGAGTACACCAGCGGCTGCCCGCTGAAGACTCCTTCGGGCTTCATGGTCGGGACCTACGAGATGGAGCGGCCGGACGGCTCGCGCTTCGAAGTGCGCATCCCGATGTTTTCGCTCGACAGCCCGCACGGCGCGCGGCGGATACATTGAGGGGCAAGAGGAGAGAGAGCGGATGACGGTGATCAAGTCGGCAAAGCTCCCCAAGGAGCCATCGCCCGAGACCGCGTTCAACCCTTCGGGCGCGCCGCTTCCCTCACGCGAGGAGGCCGAAGCGGCCGTGCGCGTGCTGCTGCGCTGGGCCGGCGACGATCCCGACCGCGAGGGCCTCCGCGACACGCCGCGCCGCGTCGTCAGCGCCTATACGGAATGGTTTGCCGGCTACAAGGAAGACCCCGAAGCCTTCTTGGAGCGCACCTTCAGCGAGACCGAAGGCTACGACGAGATGGTGGTGCTGACCGACATCCGCTTCGAGTCGCACTGCGAGCACCACATGGCGCCGATCATCGGCCGCGCGCATGTGGCCTATCTGCCCGACCGCCGCGTCGTCGGCATCAGCAAGCTGGCGCGGCTCATCGAGGTGTTCGCGCGCCGCCTCCAGATCCAGGAGAAGATGACGGCGCAGATCGCCAACGCGCTCGACCGCGTGCTGCAGCCGAAAGGCGCCGCCGTCATCGTCGAGGCCACGCACCACTGCATGACGACGCGCGGCGTGCACAAGCCCGGCGTCACCATGGTGACGAGCCGCATGCTCGGCGCGTTCCGCAACGACCAGGCCACGCGCCGCGAATTCCTCGCCATGGTCGGCGATCCCGCGATGCGCCGCGTCGCGGCGCCGTGAGGACGGCGGCGCCGTAAGCGCATGGCCGAAGCCAGCCGCGTCCACGAGATCCTGGAAGCGCTGATCCGGTTCGACACCGTTTCGGCCAAGAGCAACATGGCGCTCATCCACTGGGTGCGCGATTACCTGACGCGCCACGGCGTCGAGAGCGCCATCGTGCCCAACGAGGAAGGCACCAAGGCCAATCTCTACGCGACCGTGGGGCCGAAGCGGCCGGGCGGTGTCGTGCTTTCGGGCCACACCGACGTGGTGCCGGTCGAAGGCCAGGCGTGGTCGAGCGAGCCGTTCCACATGATGCGGCGTGACGGCCAGCTGTTTGGTCGCGGCACCGCCGACATGAAGGGCTTCATCGCCTGCGCGCTCGCCGCGGTGCCGGATTTCCTCGCCGCGAAGCTCAAGACCCCCATCCACTTCGCGTTTTCCTACGACGAGGAGGTGGGCTGCCTCGGCATCCCGCATCTCATCGCCCGGCTCGCGCGCGACCTGCCAAAACCGCGTGCCGCCATCGTCGGCGAACCGACGATGATGCGCGTGGTGACCGGGCATAAGGGCCTTGCCGCCTGGCGCGCGATCTTCACCGGCGTCGAAGCGCATTCCTCGCGCATCGAAAACGCGGTGAGCGCCATCTTCGCGGCCTCGCGCTTCATCGAATATCTGCAAGCGCTCGCCCAGGAGCTGCGCGAGGGCGCCAAGGACCCCTCGTTCGAGCCGCCGTTCACGACGATCAACGTCGGCAAGATCCAGGGCGGCCAGGCGATCAACATCGTGCCCGGCCAATGCACGATCGATTGGGAATTCCGCCCGCTGCCGAGCACCGACGCCGTGGCGCTCGGGGCGCGCATCCGCGCGTTCGTCGAGCAGGAGCTGCGGCCCGCCCTCAAGAAGAAGCATCCGGGCGCCGACGCCGAGCTGATCCAGCTCGCCGGAGGACCGGGCCTGGCCCCCGAGCCCAATTCCGTCGCCGAAGCCTTGGCGCGGAAACTCACCGGCTCCAACCGCAGCGGCACCGTCGCCTACGGCACCGAAGCCGGCCATTTCCAGCGTAGCGGCATCTCCGTCGTCGTCTGCGGCCCCGGCGACATCGAGCAGGCGCACAAGCCCGACGAGTTCGTCGCCGTCGACCAGCTCGCGCAGTGCGCGGCGTTCCTGGGCAAGCTCAAGGACTGGGCGGCGGGAAGCCCGGAGTTTTGACGCTGGGACCGCGCGCGTCCAGCCGCGCTCTTAATCCCGTGCAAAGAAAGGGCGCGCCTGAAGGCGCGCGGTCCCAAAACTACCGCACCCAGCGCGCGAGGTTGCCGCGAACCTCGGCTTCGAGCCGCCGCAGCGCGGCGGCGATGACTTCGTCGGTGAGCGCCTGGAGCTGGGTCGTGCGCTCCTGGCGGTAGTCGCGGTAGTCGTCCATCAGGAAGCGCGCGTGCGTGGCGCGGGCGACGGTCTGGGCGCGGATGCGGCCGGCGTCGTCGCGAATCTGGAGCTCGAGCTCGAGCACCGCCTCGTAGCGCTCGACCGGCTGGCGGCGGAACCAATCGCGCCAGGAGCTCGTCTTCGGCGCCACTTTCTTGGCGCTGATGCTGGCGTCCTTGATCACGATCCAGGCCTGCCACCGGCGGCCGACCGCCTGCACATGCGTCTTGGCCCAGGTTTCCAGCGCGGTCATGGGCGCGAACGGCACGGCGGCGTCGGCCGACGCGCCGGGCGCCGAGGCATAGGCCGGCACGATCTGGATTTCAGCCACCGCCAGGTTGAACTGCGGCAGCAGCGGCGGCGGCGGCGGTTCTTTGACGCGCTCGGCCTGGGCG
>JBKOUH010000016.1:0-3421 GCA_046723285.1 Pseudomonadota bacterium | reverse complement strand
GCCCTGGACCGGGCCGCGCCCCCGCCTCGTCGTCTTCGTCGGCGTCAACAACGGCGCCGCCCAATATGCGCTCGCGGTCGACGGCGAGCGCGGCGTCGACCAGCGCGATGCGCTCGCCGCCGCCGCGGCGCAAATCGCGATCCCGATCGCGGTGCCGAACCAAGCGGCGCTGACCGCGGCGGCCGCCAGCTACGAAAGCCTCGCCGCGCCCGACCTTGCCAAGCTCGACGCGGCGGCCAAGGCGAACGGCGGCGACCGCGCGCTCGTGGGCCGCCTCACCTGGAACGACCGGCCCGTCGGATGGATCGCCGATTGGCACTTCGCCGCCGAAGGCAAGGCCTTTCGCTGGCAGATCCGCGGCGTCAGCTTCGACGACGCGTTCCGCAACGGAATGCGCGGCGCGGCGCAGATTCTCTCCGGCAACGGCGCGCCGCAATAGAACGCCCCTTCTCCCATCGGGAGAAGGAGTAGGGGATGAGGGGCTGACGAGACTATCAAGCGCGCGATGCATTCGCGCGCACATAGCTCGCCGCGGCGCATGATTTCCAAGTCAGCCGCCTGAGTCGCGTCGGCGGCGCGGGAGAGACCCGTCAGCTCCTCAACCCTGGCCCCACTCCCGTTGGGAGAGGGGAGTCGCTACGCCTGCACCAGCATCTCGGTCTCGACCGGTGGCGGACGCTTCAGCGTCTGGAAGATCACGCAATAGCGCTCGGTGAGCTTCTTCAGCGTGGCGCGCTGCTCCGTGCCGGCGTCGGTGTCGAGATCGAAGAAGAGCCGGATGTCGCGGAAGCCGACCGGCGCCTCCTTGTCGACGCCGAGCGTGCCGCGGAAATCGAGATCGCCCTCGGCGCGCACGACGCCGCGGCGGATCTCGATGCCGAGCGCCGTCGCCACCGCCTTCAACGTGACGCCGGCGCAGGCGACGAGCGCTTCCAGCAGCATGTCGCCCGAGCAGGCTTGGCTGCCGTCGCCGCCGGTGGCGGGATGCAGGCCCGCCTCGACGATGGCGCGCCCGGTATCGACCTTGCAGGCGACGCCCAGCGCATCGAGCTCGCCTTGCGCCTTCAACGTGATGAGCGCCGCGCCGGGCGCGGATTTGTATTTTTCCTTGAGCGGGGCTTGGAGGTTGCGAAGTTCCGTTGCGTTCATCTGATGCTCCTATGGGGCCCCTGATTTTCCATCGTGGAGCAGATGCCGCGCGATGGGAAGCGGGGGCCGCCATGGCGAAAATCACATTGCCGCGCGCAGCAGCCGCGGCGCAACGGCACTGCGGCCCGAGGCGGCGGTGATGTGCAGCTCGCGCAGCACCTCTTCTTTCCACGAGAGGAAGCGCGCGGCGGTGCGGCTCCGCGGACGCGGCAGGTCGACCGCGAACTCGCGATGGATTCGGCCCGGATGCCCCTTCATCAGCACGATGCGATCGGCGAGCGCCAATGCCTCGTCGATGTCGTGCGTCACCAGCACGAAGGTCGGGCGGTCGTAGGACCAGAGCTCGAGCAGATGCTCCTGGAGCGCCAGGCGCGTGAACGCGTCGAGCGCGCTGAACGGCTCGTCGAGCAGCAGCACCTTGGGCCGCGCCGCGAGCGCTCGCGCGATCGCGACGCGTTGCGCCATGCCGCCGGAAAGCTCGCGCGGCAGCGACTTGGCGAAATGCGCGAGGCCCACGCGTTCGAGCGTCTCGGCTGCGCGCGCGCTGCGTTCGACGGCGGGAAGATGGCGCAAGCCGAACGCGACATTGGCTTCGACCGAGAGCCACGGCATGAGCCGCGGCTCCTGGAACACGACGCCGATTTCGTTGCGCGGGCCGAGCAGCGGCGCGCCGTCGAACGCCGCATTGCCCGCGGTCGGGCGCTCGATGCCGGCGAGCAGGCGCAGAAGCGTGCTTTTGCCGCAGCCCGAGGCGCCGACCACGCCGACGATCTCGCCTTCGCCGACAGCGAGCGAAATGCCGTCGAGCGCGAGATAGCCGTTCAGATAGCGTTTGGCCGCATTGTTCAGTGTGAGCATGGCGGTGGTCCTTACGGCGTCTGCGGCTTGAAACTGTCCTGCCAGCGCAGGGCCCACGCTGCGGCGGCCGCGAGCAGCACGTCCGTCGCTTTGCCGAGGATCGCGAACAGGATGATGCTGGCGATGATGATCGCGGGCTTGCCGGTCTGCTGGCCGTCGACGAGCAGATAGCCGAGGCCCTGCGAGGCGCCCATCAGCTCCGCCGCCACCACGAACATCCAGCCGAGCGCCAACCCCGAGCGGACGCCGATGAAATAGGTCGGCAGCACCGCCGGCAGCAGCACGCGGCGCACGAGGGCCGCGGTCGAATAGCGGTAGACGCGCGCGACCTCGACGAGCTTCCGGTCGACGCCGGGAATGCCGGCGGCGAGCGCCAGATACACGGGAAAGAACACGCCGACCGCGATGAGCAGCACCTTCGACGTCTCGAAGATGCCGAACCAGAGGATGAACAGCGGGACCCAGGCCAGCGAGGGCACGCTCTTCAAGCCCTGGATCGAGGGATCGAGCAGGCGCCGCGCCAGCGGAACCGCGCCGCAGAGCGCGCCCAAGATCGTGGCCGCGGCGATGCCCAGCGCGAAGCCGGCCGCGACGCGGATCGTCGTGGCGAGGAGGTGGTCGGCGAGCTCGCCGCTCTTCGCGAGGTCCGCGAGCGTCATCACGATCACTGTCGGCGCCGGCAGCAGATTGCCTGGCAGCCACGCGCGCGCGCCCGCGAATTCCCAGGCGGCGAGCGCGATCAGCGGCAGCACGAGCCCGAGCGGCGCCGGGAACCGGGGGAGCACGCGCGGCCCCGGGCGCGGCGCATCGGCGCCCGGCAGGCGGAGGATGGAGTTGTCGGCAGAGGGCATGACGGGCTCCTAAACTTCCCCTCTCCCCTTGGGGGAGAGGGGGCGGAGGGTGAGGGAGCGGCGCCTGTAGCGTGGACAGCGACGTGCCCTCACCCCCTTTCCCCTCTCCCCCAAGGGGAGAGGGGGAACGACGCTACCGCACCGGCCCCGCCGCCTGGTCGCGCTTCAACGCTTCCTTGGCGTAAGCGGGGTTGATGAGCGCGGCGGTCACGGCGGTCACATCGACGTTCGCTTCGATGACGCCGGATTTCTGCAGCGCGATGCCGGCCGCGAGGATCGAAGCGTGCGGCTTCTCGCCCGGCACGGGGTCGGAGAAATCCGTGCGTTCGAGCTGCTTCGCCGCCACGTTCGCCTTCAAGCGCGCGGCCTTGGCGAGGATATCGCGAAGCTCCTGCGGATTCGCCAGCGCCCATTTCCGCCCCTGCTCGTAGACGCGCAGCACGCGCACGGCGATCTCCGGATTCTCCTTGGCGAAGGCCTCGCGCACGTTGAGGACGCCAGCGGTGTTGGCGTCGGCGTTGCGGAAGAACAGCAGCGAGTGCTTCTCGAGCTCGGTCTCGGCC
>JBKOUH010000427.1:0-5529 GCA_046723285.1 Pseudomonadota bacterium | reverse complement strand
GCTTGGGATCGAGTTCGACGCCGATCTTCATCACGAGATCGTCGAACTTCGGGTTCGAATAGCCGCCGACGTTGAAGACGCCGCGCTGCAGCTCCTTGTTGCGCCCGGCGACGAGGTTGAACAGCGCGTCGTGCGCGTCGTAGGTGGCCGGCAGCCAGCCCGCCAGGATGAAGCTCGTCTCGTAGGGCGGCGAGAGATACTTGATCACTTGGTTGAACGGCATGACTTTCAAGTTCACCTTGATGCCGATGCGCGCCAGCATGGCGACCGTGGCCGTGCAGATGAACTCGTCGTTCACGTAGCGGTCGTTCGAGCACTGCATGCCCATCTCGAAGCCGTCGGGATAACCGGCATCGGCCATCAGCTTCTTGGCCGCCGCGAGGTCGCGCGAGGGCGCCACATTGAGCGCCTCGTCGAAGCCGTTCACGCCCGGGCCGACGAGCAGATAATTCGGCACCGAGACGCCGCGCATCACCTGCCGGCTCAGGGCCTCGGCGTCGATCGCCATGGCCATGGCGCGGCGGACGCGCACATCCTTCAACGGATTCTTGCCCTTGATGTTGCTGTCGATGAGCTCGTCGCGCGCCTGGTCGAGGAAGAACAGCATGGTGCGCAGCTCGGCCTTCTGCAAGACGCGCAGGCCCTTCTGCTCCTTCACGCGCGGGATCGCGTTGATCGGCAGCGTGTGCACCATGTCGATTTCGCCCGACAACAGCGCGGCGCTGCGCGTGGCCGGGTTGGCGATCGGCGTGAAGATCACCTCGGTGAGGTTATGCTCGGCCTTGTCCCACCAGGTGGGGTTCGGGACCATCACGATCTTGCCGTCGGCCTCGCGGCTCTTGAGGATGAACGGCCCGGTGCCCATCGCGTGTAGCGTGGCGTAGGAGGTTTCGTTCTTGGTGAGGTCGGTGGCCTTGGTGGCGTTGTTCTTCTCCGACCACGCCTTCGACATGATGAGCCACGAGGTCATCTGGTCGGGGAAGGTGGGGTTCGGCCCCGCCATCTCGAAGTCGACCGTGAAGTCGTCGATCTTCTTGATGTCCTTGCTGCCGCGCAGGACCGTGCCGAGCAGCGAGCCCGGGCCCTTGGTGCGGCCGTAGGTGAACACGACGTCGTCGGCCGTGAACGGCGAGCCGTCTTGCCACTTGACGCCTTTCCGCAGCGTGAAGCGCCACGTGGTCGGGCTCGTCGCCTTCCATTCGGTCGCCAGCGCCGGCTCGAGCTTCAGCTCGCGGTCGCGGCGGATCAGCGGTTCGTAGACGTTCGACAGCATCGACAGCGTCGAGGCGACGTTGCGGCTGTGCGGGTCCATCGAGCCCGGATCGCTGTCGGCGGCCCACTTGAACGTCTTGGCTTCGGCGCCCGCGGCGCCGAGCGCGGCGGCGAACAGCAAGGCAGCAAGGCCTTTCATGGGACGGAAACTCGCGTTCATCGTGCTTCTCCCTCTCGCGTTAGAAAGCGTTCAGTCGGATGGATTCCGGCATTCTTCGGTGAGCCGGTCGAGAAAACGGTCGCAGGCGGAAAGCTGCTCCAGCGCCACGTACTCGTCGGGTTGATGCGCCTGCGCGATATTGCCGGGCCCGCATACCACGGTTGGGATCCCAAGGCCCTGAAAATACCCGGCTTCGGTGCCAAAGGCGACGGCTTCGGTGACATTGCGGCCGGCCAGGCGCAGCGCCAGCGTCTCGGCCTCGGAGCCGGGCTCGGCGCCGAGCGCGGGAATCTTCGCGAGCACGTCGATGCGGATGTCGGTGGCGGGCGAGACGGCGCGCATGCGCGGCAGCAGGCGCTCGGCGGCGTGGGCGCGCAGCTTGTCGACCGTGTCCTCGAGCCGCACGCCGGGCAGCGCGCGGTGCTCCCAGAAGAAGCTTGCCTCGTGCGGGACCACGTTGCCGCCGGCACCGCCATGCATGATGTTGACCTGCAGCGACGAATAGGGTGGATCGAATGCGGGATCGTGCTTGGCCGCTTTCATCTCCTCGCCGAGCTTGACCGCGTACGCGACGAGCTCGGCCGCATACATCACGGCGTTGACGGTGCGGTGCACCTGCGAGGAATGGCCGGGAACGCCGATCGCCGTTGCCGTGCCGATGATGCCGCCCTTGTGGCTGGTGACGACCTTCATGTCGGTGGGCTCGCCGACGATGACCGCGCGCGGGCGGATGCCGCTTTGCCCGAGCCAGTCGATCATGCCGCCGACGCCGGTGCAGCCCACTTCTTCGTCGTAGGAGAGTGCGAGGTGAACCGGGCGCTTCAAGCCGCCCTTCGTCCATTCCGGTACTTTGGCGAGGGCCGCGGCGGAGAATCCCTTCATATCGGTGGTGCCGCGCCCGTAGACGCGGCCGTTCTTCTCGGTGAGCGACCAGGGATCGCTGGTCCAGGGTTGGCCGTCGACCGGCACCACATCAGTGTGGCCCGAGAGCACGACGCCGCCGTTCGCCGCCGGGCCGATCGTGGCGAAGAGATTGGCCTTGGTGCGGTCCGCATTGTGCACGAGGTGCGCGCGCACGCCGTGGTCGGCGAGATACGCCACCACCCACTCGATGAGCGGCAGGTTCGAATTGCGGCTGGTGGTATCGAACGCCACCAGCTTCGCGAGCATGGCTACGGTGCCGCGCGGATGCACGCTGCTCCCCCCTCGGAGTGGGTGGAAGCATCGCAGAAAAGGGGGAAACGGCAAGAGGAACGTGCTCGGGAGGCACCCATGGTGGCGATGGCCGGCAATGACGCTGGAGTCGCTGTGCCCCGGCAAGACGTGCTATTTTGTGTGATCTCGCACGGCGCCTGATCCTCGGCGCTTAGGAGCTTGTGTGCGGCGGCGCAACTTCATCACCATGGCCGGCGGCGCGGCTCTTTGGCCGATGGCTGCACGTGCGCAACAGCCGATTCCGGTCATCGGATTCTTGAGCAGCCTGTCGCCCGAAAATTCCGTGCGCCTCGTGGCGGCCTTCCGCGAAGCGCTGCGCGACGGAGGCTACGTCGAGGGAAGAAACGTCGCCATCGAGTTCCGCTGGGCGCGCGGCCAGTACGAGAAGCTGCCGGCGGCGGCGGCGGAGCTGGTCGCGCTCCGCGTCGCGGTGATCGTGGCCACCGGCGGCCAGCCGGTTGCGCTCGCAGCCAAGGCCGCGACGTCGACGATTCCCATCGTGTTCGGAGTCGGCGGCGATCCGGTGAAGGACGGCTTGGTCGCGAGCATGAATCGACCGGGCGGGAATGCGACTGGCGTCAATCTGTTGACTGGCGAGCTCGAGGCAAAGCGGCTCGGCCTGCTGAAGGAAGTCGTGCCCAAGGCCGCGCTGATAGCCGTGCTCCTCAATCAAAAGTTCTTGCAGATGCGCGAGCAGAGGCGCGAAGTCGAGGAGGCGGCACGGACGCTCCGCCTGCGCCCTCTCATGCTCTACGCCAGCACCGATGCGGAACTGGACACTGCCTTCGGGGCGCTCGAACAGCAACGTCCGGACGCTCTGCTCGTCGCGTCTGACCCGTTCTTCGAGGACCGGCGCGCGCGCATCGTCGCCGCAGTGGATCGCCTTCGGTTGCCGGCGATCTACCAGTTCCGCCAATCCGCGGTGATCGGCGGGCTCATGACCTATGGCATCAGCCTCGTCGACGTATATCGCAAGTTCGCCTACGACTACGTGGTGCAGATCTTGAATGGGGCCAGACCAGCGGACCTGCCGGTCCAGCAGCCGACCAAATTCGAGCTGGTCATCAACCTCAAGACCGCGAAGGCGCTCGGTATCACCGTGCCGGAAAGCCTGCTTGTCGCCGCCGACGAAGTGATCGAGTGAAGCGCGCGGAGCCTGGCTTTAACCGTGCCTTATCGCCACCGTCTTCAGCACGGTCAGCTCTTTCATTCCTTCGACGCCTTTCTCGCGGCCGAAGCCGGAGCGCTTGACGCCGCCGAACGGCAGCTCGACGCCGCCGCCGGCGCCGTAATTGTTGATGAACACCTGGCCCGAGCGCAGCGCGCGGGCGAGGCGGAGCTGGCGGCCGCCATCGCGGGTCCAGACGCCGGCCGTTAGGCCGTAGGCGGTGCCGTTGGCGATGCGGATCGCCTCCGCCTCGTCGTGGAAGCGGATCACCGACAGCACGGGTCCGAAGATCTCCTTCTGCGCCGCTTCGTGCTCGGGCGGGACGTCGCCGAGCAAGGTCGGCGCCACGAAGAAGCCGCCCGGCGGCAAATTGGGTGCAAGACCGCCGCGCGCCAGCGCCGCGATGCCCGAGGCCTTGGCCCGCTCGACGAAGCCCGAGACTCGCACATGCTGCTTCTTGTTGATGAGCGGCCCGCAATCGAGGTCCATGTCGTAAGTACCGGCGCGCAGCGCCTTGAAACGCTCGCTCAGGCGCCCGGTGACCTCGTCATAGGCGCGCTCCTCGACCAATACGCGGCTGCCGGCCGAACAGGTCTGCCCCGAGTTCTGCACGATGGCGCCGACCAGCATCGGCAGCGCCGCTTCGAGATCGGCATCGGCGAACACGAGCTGAGGCGACTTGCCGCCCAACTCCATCGTGACCGCGACATTGTGGTCGGCGGCGAGTTTCTGCACCTGCGCGCCAACTTCCGGCGAGCCGGTGAAGGAGATGTGATCGAGGCCGGGATGCGCGGCCAGCGCGGCACCCGCTTCGGGCCCGAGGCCGGTCACGACGTTGACGACGCCGGGCGGCACGCCGGCTTCGAGCGCGATCACGGCGAGGCGCAGCACCGAAAGGCACGCATCCTCGGCGGGCTTGACAACGCAGGCATTGCCCGCGGCGAGCGTCGCCGCGATCTGCTTGGCGCCCATCTGCGCCGGATAGTTCCACGGGATGATGTGGCCGGTGACGCCCAAGGGCTCGCGCAACAAGAGGACTGTGTAGCCCTCCTGATAGGGAATCGTCTCGCCATGCAGCTTGTCGGCGGCGCCGGCGTAGTACTCGAAATAGCGCGCGGCCACGGCGATGTCGGCCTTGGCCTGCTTCAGCGGCTTCCCCGTGTCGCGCGCTTCGAGCCGCGCGAGCTCGTCGGCCGCGGCAAGGATGCCTTCGGCCATCTTCATGAGCTTGCGCCCGCGCTCGGTGCCGCTCATGCGGCCCCAGGCGCCGTCATAGGCCGCGCGCGCCGCCGCCACCGCCGCGTCGACGTCGGCCTTGCCGCCGCGCGCGATGGCTGCGAATTCGGCGCCGTCGCCGGGATCGATGACCGGCACGGTCTCGCCCGAGACGGCCGGCACGACCTTGCCGCCGATCACGTGGCCCTGGGCCACCCGCATGTCCATGGCGCTTCCTCCGGGAGCGCTTCACGCGTCCCTATTTGCTTGAGCTTATTTGACCTGTCGTCCCCGCGAAAGCGGGGACCCATGCCTCCGCAAGCGAGACTTCGGCGCTTGCGCACGTCGCTGGAGAAATGGGTCCCCGCTTTCGCGCAGGACTGTCCGGGGAAGTTAGGCATAGCAGAACTCGAGCTGGTTGGGGTGAAGCCGCGGTTTCGGCTTGGAGGGGTTGACCTCGGGCGGTTTATCGATGCGAGCGAAGGGTTTGCGGACGAAG
>JBKOUH010000329.1:0-3644 GCA_046723285.1 Pseudomonadota bacterium | reverse complement strand
CCTTGGGATCGATCATGATCAGCCGCAGCTGCTCCGGCGTCAGCCGGTAGAGCAGGGACAGGATCATGGCGTTGATCGCCACCGACTTGCCCGAGCCGGTGGTGCCGGCGATCAGCAGATGCGGAATGCCGTCATACACCGACAATTCCAGCATCTTCGGGTCGACCATGATGAATTTGCAGCGCTCGGGGGGCATGCGGTAGAGGATCGACAGGATCATCGTGTTGATGCCGACCGATTTGCCCGAGCCGGTGGTACCGGCGATGAGCAAATGCGGCATGCGCGCGAGATCGGCGATTACGGGCGCGCCGCCGATGTCCTTGCCCAGCACGAGCGCCAGTGCCGCATTGGTCAGCTCGTATTGCTGCGAGGCGAGCAGTTCGCGCAGATACACGGTTTCACGCGTGCTGTTCGGCAGCTCGATGCCGATCACGTTGCGGCCGGTGACGACCGCGACGCGGCACGCGACCGCGCTCATCGAGCGCGCGATGTCGTCGGCGAGCGCGATCACGCGCGATGACTTGACGCCCGGCGCGGGCTCGAGCTCGTAGAGCGTCACCACCGGGCCGGGGCGCACCTTTACGATGCGGCCTTTCACCCCGAAATCGTCGAGCACCGTCTCGAGGTAGCGCGCGTTCTCGGCGAGCGCGGTTTCGTCGGCGACGGCCGCGGCCTGGCGCGGGCCCTTCTGCAGCACGTCGACCGGCGGCAGCTCGTAGGCGCCAGGCTCGAGCGAAAGCTTGCGCTGGCGGCGCTCCTCCTCGAGCTTGCCCGGCGGCGGCTTCTTGGGCGGCGCGGCGACGATGGTTTCCTTCGTCCGCTTGCGGCCAGGCGGCACCTCGGGTTCCTCGGCGGGCACGGTCTCGAAGGTGGGCCCGGTCACGATCGGGTCGCGGTCCTCGGCCGGCGAGACGCGCGCGCGCGGATGCGCCGTTATTTCGATCGCGCGCGCGGGAGCGCCGCCGCGCTCACGGCGGCGGAAGGCGAGTGCCACGAGCCAGGCGGCGGCGGCGAACAGGGCTAGGGCGATCGTGCGAACGACGGTCCAGGTGATGCGCCCGATCCGCACATACGTCGCGCGCGCGAGGCCGAGCACGATTCCGAGCGCGGCCAGCGCGCACGCTGCGGCGCCGATCGCGATGAGCCAGCGCGGGGTCGGCCAATCGAAGCGGTGGAAGAGATCGCCGGCCGCGCTCAGCAGCAAGCGCCCGGAGATGCCGCCCATGCCGCTCTCGACCGGCCAGGCGGAGAGCGGAAATGCCGCGGTCAGCGCGATCGCGGCGAAGACGACGAGAAGCGGCAGCGCCACGAGGCGCCACGGTGAAACCTGCGGTGCTTCGCCGGCGGCCAGGCGCACGCCCCATATCAATACGATCGCGGGCGGCAACAGGGCGCCGAGGCCGAGCCACTGCCAGAGGAAATTCGCGGCGAATGCGCCGGGTCGGCCGAGAAGATTCTTGGCGGCGGCGCTGGTCGCGAAATCGCCCGAAGGATCGCTGCGGTTATAGGTGAGCAGCGCCATCAACACCGTGAGCGCGACCGCCAGCAGTGCGAGGCCGCAGAATTGGCGGAAACGGCGCCGGCCGAGGTCGCTCCATTCCTTGGGCAGCAGGCGCAACGGCTCCGACTTGCGCCCGCCCCGCCGCCTCGTGCCCACCGCCGCCGCGCGTCCGCTCATCGCCCGACCTGTCCCGCCGTCCTGATCCCGCTTTTACGCATTGCGCCCGGCGATCGACACCGAGCCAGCCCCTACTTCCGCAGTATACAGCGTTAATCGCGTACAATAAACAAAAGCCGCAACGATTTGAAAAGCCCGCGATTCAACGCCGCTAAGCCTTTCAACAAAGGGGTCAGACCCCCTTTTTATGGATAGGGTCCGACCCTATTCGTTACGCGATATGCAGACTGCGACGCCGCCGGAGCAAGGCACCCGGCGGCGCGAAGAATGCGGGGCGTAGTGGGCCAGATCTGACGGACCGCGGCCGCCTGCGTTTTCCCCATTCCTCCGCAGCCTCCGCACGTCAGCGCGAGACCCGGTTCGTTTTGGTTTGAAGTTCGCGTGCGGTGGGTTCAAAACCGCGCGGCCAATAGCTCGATATTTCACGTGCCATGACCCCGCCAACTCGCCTCGACTTGAAGAAGCGCACCCGCCTCCACGCGCTCATCGCCGCCAAATCCGTGCTCACCGGCGGCGATTTCAAGCTCGCCTCGGGCGGCAAAAGCAGCGTGTTTTTCGATATGAAAATGACGCTGCTCGATCCCGAGGGCATTAATCTCGTGGCCGATCTGATGCTGCAATTGCTCGAGGACGAAACCTTCGACGCGATCGGCGGGCTCGTGCTCGGCGCCTGCCCCATCGTCGACGCGATCACGGTGAAGGCCTATCCGGCGCGCCGTATCAGCGGCTTCTATGTGAGGAAGGAACCGAAGGAGCGCGGCACCAACAAGATGATCGAGGGGCCGCTGGCGCCGGGCGCGTCCTGCGTCATGGTCGAGGATGTGACGACCCAGGGCAGCTCGGTGATGAAAGCCGTCGCCGAGGCGCGCGCCATCGGCTGCAAGGTCGGTACCGTCGTCACTTGCGTCGACCGCCAGCAAGGCGCCCGCGAGCGCTTGCAAGCCGAAGGCATCACCCTCCGCCCATTGTTCACTATGGAAGAGTTCAAATAGAGGTGGTCGGCGGATTCTAGGGGTCAGACCCCTTTTGCGCCACAGGGGTCTGACCCCCTTTTATTTGGACGCGGCCTGGAGATTGATGAGGCGGGGATTACTCTCAAGCGTAGCTGCCACCACCGACCGGAGGGGATGCATGTCGCAAGTGCTGATCACCTGCCCCGAAACCGGCCGCCCGGTCTACACCGGCCTCAACTTCGAGTGGCCGACCTTCGAGAGCACGGATTTGCCGAAGCAGGCGCTGAAATGCCCGCTCTGCGGCAAAGTCCACGAATGGGCCAAGAACGACGCCTATCTGCGCGCCGACGGCGGCGGCTGATCGGAGTACTGTCGCCGTGCGGCCTGGAACCGGGGCGTTCATCCGCATGGCAAGCGTCCCCCGGTGCGGGACTACAGTTGGCGCAACGGTGTAGGCGAGATCAGAACAAGCCTAAGGTAAGGTTGACGACAGTCTTCGGATACCAGGAAAAATCCTTGAGAATCATGTTAAAACCGTTGGCGGCGTCGAGTAATTGCGGTAGACTTGACCAATAATCGTCGCGCATCGGGCAAGGGGTGCCGGGGACGATCGTGTATGCATTCCCGACCCGCCGCGCCGGACCGGTAACAGCCGCCGTGACCATGAGAAACATTCCGTTCGCCAGGCCGCTGTTGGCGGCCGTCGGCATTGCCGCCGCGCTCGCAACGGGCGCGTGCAGCGAAAACCGCCACTTCGAGCGTGAAAGCGCCGGCGCCCAGACCAAGCTCGCGGGGCCGGCCTCGATGACGCCGCCGATCGGCGTGCGCGGCATCGACGGCGCGCCCGACGGCTGGAAGCTCGCCGAACGCGTGGCCGAGGCCTTGCGCTCGCGCGACATCCCGGCCAGCGCCGCCTCGCGCAGCCGCTCCGCATACGTGCTGAAAGGCGAGATGCGGCCCGGCGCCGAGCGCAACGGGCGCAGCCGCGTCGAAGTCGTCTGGCGCCTTTACGA
>JBKOUH010000524.1:0-3458 GCA_046723285.1 Pseudomonadota bacterium | reverse complement strand
GTCTTGTAGTAGCCGGGCTCGTTCGAGACGACCATGCCGGGCTTCAAGGCCACGGTGTTGGGCAGCTTCGAGATGCGCTGGGGCCCTTCGTGAACGCAGAGATATTGCCCGACGCCATGGCCGGTGCCGTGGTCGTAATCGAGGCCCTCGCGCCAGAGCGCCACGCGCGCCAGCGCGTCGAGCTGCGAGCCGCTGGTGCCGGCCGGGAAGCGCGCGGTGGCGAGCGCGATGTGGCCCTTCAGCACCAGCGTGAAATGCTTCTTCATCTCTGGCGTCGGCGCGCCGATGGCGACGGTGCGCGTCACGTCCGTCGTTCCATCCGGATATTGGCCGCCCGAATCGACGAGATAGAGCTCGCCGGGCTTGAGCTCGCGGTCGCTTTTCGCGCTGGCGCGGTAGTGCACGATCGCGCCGTTCGGCCCGGCGCCCGAGATCGTGCCGAACGAAAGATCGCGCAGGAGATTGCTCTGGCGGCGGAACGCTTCGAGCTTATCGGAAGCCGCGACCTCGCGGACGCCGCCCTTGGGCGCCGCGCGCACGACCCAGGCGAGAAACTTCGAGAGCGCGGCGCCGTCGCGGCGGTGCGCGGCGCGGATGCCGGAGAGCTCGACCTCGTTCTTGCAGGCTTTCGGCATGAGGCACGGATCGGCGTCGCGCACGATCGATGCGCCCGCCGCCTCGAGGCGGTCGAAGATCCACGACGCGGCCGTAGCGGGATCAGCCAGCACCTTCTCGCCCTTGAACGCGGCCAGCGCCGCCGCGAGATCGCCCGGCGCGCGCACGCGCACCTCGGCGCCGAGATGGGGGCCCAGCTCGGGCGTGATCTTGCGCGGATCGACGAACCAATCGACCGTGCCGTCGCGACGCAAGATCGCGAAGGAGAGCGGCAGCGGCGAGTGCGAAACGTCGCCGCCGCGTACGTTCAGCAGCCAGGCGATCGAATCGGGCAAGGTCAGCACCGCGGCGGCGATCCCGCCATCGCGGGCGCTGTCGGCGGCGAGCTTCTTCGCGAGCGCCGCGCGCTTTTCCGCCGAGCTCTGGCCGGCGAATTCGGCGCCATGGGCCACGATCGGCGCCGTGGGCAGCGGCGGCCGATCGGCCCAGATCGCATCGACCGCATTCGGCACGGGCACGAGCGCGGCGCCGGCTTTGGTCACTGCCGCCTTCAGGCGCGCGACGCCGTCCGGCGTGTGCAGCCAGGGATCGCAGGCGATGCGCTGTCCGCGCTTCGCCGCGCCGGCGAGCCATTCGTCCGGCGGCGTCTTGGTGAGATGGCAGATCTCGTATAGCCGCGCATCGACCTCGGCTTCGACCTGCAGCGTATAGCGGCCGTCGACGAAGACCGCGGCGCGATCGGCCAGCACGATCGCGAGCCCGGCCGAGCCGGTGAAGCCGGTGAGGTAGGCCAGCCGCTCGCCCGAGCGCGGCACGTATTCTCCCTGGTGCTCGTCGGCCCGGGGTACCAGGAAGCCGTGCAATTCCGCCTGGGCCAGGGCCGCGCGGAGCGCCGTGAGGCGGGCTTCCGCCGGGGCCGTCGAAAGAGCCCTTTTCGGGGGGATCGGGAGGTCGTTCATGGTCAGCTATGCGTCATAAGTATGCCTAACGCGCAAAATGTCCCAATACATTGCGGGTGATATGCTTTCGGTGCATTGCTGCATTGCAACATGGCGCAATTTTATTTCGCACTTGCGAGACATATCTAAGGGTCCAACGGGGCCGAAGCAATCGCCCCAAGCATTATGAGGCAAGCCATGAACACCATCTACGAAAAACCCATTTTGAACGAATTCGCGGTCGCCCGCGCCGCGCAGGAGATGCGCTCCAAGGCATTTGCCGACCTGATCCGCAAGTCTGCCGGTGGCGCCAAGGGGCTCATCAAGCGTCATCTCGTCGAGCCGTTGCGCGCCCGTGCGGCGCGCCAGCGCCAGCTCGAGGAGCTGATCCACATGGACGACCACATGCTCCGCGACCTAGGCCTGTCGCGCGGCGGTATCGCCTACGCGTTCGAGCACGGCCGCGACGCCGAATTCGGCGTTGTCGAAGCCGCCAACGCCAACGCACCGCTCGACAAGCCGCGCGCGGCCTAACCCTTCCCGGAAGACCAGGACTTCCCCTCCCAAGCCTGGTCCGACTGGCGGCGGTCCCTCCCCGGGGACCGCCGCTTTTTCTTCGTCCGCGCGCCGGCGCGCGCTCACACCGCCACCACCAGCCGCAACTCGGCCGCAAGCGCGCCGGCCTCGAATTGCGGCGCGGGACGGAACTTCATCAGCACGCCGTCGCGCGCCGCCACGGGAATCGAGCGGAAGAGGAAGTCGCGTTCGTTCTGCGCTTCGCCGTCGTTGTAGAGCTGCGTCGTGAGCTTCGGCAGGCCCTGGCCCGCGACGATGACGTGGATGTGCGGCGTGCGCCCCGGATAGCGCACCGGCTTGATCGTGCGGAAGCGGAACGCGCCGTCGGCGGCGGTCAGCGTCCTGCCGTAGCCCTGGAAATTAGGATCGGCGCCGCTGCTCGCCGAGCCGACATGGTGATAGACGCCGCCGGCGTCGCATTGCCAGATCTCGATCGCGGCGCCGGAGATGGGCTTGCCGTTCTGGTTCACGAGCTTGCCGGCGAGGTAGACGACGGTGCCGCGCGCACGGCCGGTTTGCCCCGCGACTTGCACGAGATCGGAATCCTGATCGAGCGGGAAGCTCCGGGGATAGAACGGGCCCTCGTCGGAGGGCGGCGTCGCAAGCAAGCGCCCTTGCGCAAAAGCGGGCAGCGCCGCTGCGCCGCCGAGAGCGGCCGCCGTGCCGAGCAGCGAGCGGCGCGTGATAGGAGCCATGATCGAACCTTTGCCGTGGTTGCCGGTGAGGCTAGGCCTGCCGCGCCCGGCGGCAAGTCACGCCTGCGCGAGGCGCAGCACGAGCGTGACCCACTCGCCGAGCGGATAGCGCGTCGCGAGCACGAGATTCTGGGCGCGATAGGCGGCCAGCGCCTCGGCCTCGTCGGCGCGCAACAGGCCAGAGAGAACTACGCGCGCGCCCGGCGCGATCCGTCGCCGGATCGCCGGCGCCAGCGCCGTCAGCGGCCGCACTTGGATGTTGGCGAGCACGAGATCGAAGCGCCCCCCTCGCGGCGCCGCGCGAAGGCCGGGGCCGAGGCGCGCCGCGACGCGGCCGGCGACGCCGTTTGCGGCGGCATTCTCTTCCGTCATCCGCACCGAATCGCGATCGATGTCGGTGGCGACAACGCGCGCGGGCCAGAGCTTGGCCGCCGCGATCGCGAGGATGCCGGAGCCGGTGCCCAGATCGAGCACGCGCTTAGGCCTGAAGTGCCGCGCCAGCGCATCGAGCGCCAGCAGCACGCCCTGGGTCGAGGCGTGCGTGCCCGAGCCGAAGGCGAGGCTCGCGTCGAGGCGGATCGCGATGCGCCCGTCCGCAGGGGGCCGGTCGTGGTGCGTGCGGTGAATGTAGAAG
>JBKOUH010000313.1:0-6874 GCA_046723285.1 Pseudomonadota bacterium | reverse complement strand
GAGCGCCTTGTAGAAGTTGCGCTCGAGGATCGCCTTCTCGTCGTCGCGGTCCTTGGCGAGGCGCGCGATCTCCTGGCGCTCGATCGCCATGGCGCGCTCGTCCTTCTCGATGCCGCGGCGCGAGAACACCCGCACCTCGACGATCGTGCCGGTGACGCCGGGCGGGACGCGCAAGCTGGTGTCGCGCACGTCGGAGGCCTTCTCGCCGAAGATGGCGCGGAGGAGCTTCTCTTCCGGCGTCATCGGCGATTCGCCCTTGGGCGTGACCTTGCCGACGAGGATGTCGCCCGGCTTCACATCGGCGCCGATGGCGACGATGCCGGCTTCGTCGAGGTTCTTGAGCGCCTCTTCGCCGACATTCGGGATGTCGCGCGTGATCTCCTCGGGCCCGAGCTTGGTGTCGCGCGCCATGACTTCGAATTCCTCGATGTGGATCGAGGTGAAGACGTCGTCGCGCACGATGCGCTCGGAGATGAGGATCGAATCCTCGAAGTTGTAGCCGTTCCACGGCATGAACGCGACCAGCACGTTCCGGCCGAGCGCGAGCTCGCCCAGGCTCGTCGACGGACCGTCGGCGATGATTTCGCCCTTGTCGACGTGGTCGCCCACCTTCACCAGCGGACGCTGCGTGATGCAGGTGTTCTGGTTCGAGCGCTGGAACTTGAGCAAGTTATAGATGTCGACCGCGGGCGAATTGCTGTCGTCGGCGCGCGCGCGGATCACGATGCGCGTGGCGTCGATCTGGTCGACCGTGCCGGCGCGCCGGGCCACGATGGTGGCGCCCGAGTCGCGCGCGACCACGGCTTCCATGCCGGTGCCGACGAGCGGCGCCTCGGCCTGGAGCAGCGGCACCGCCTGGCGCTGCATGTTCGAGCCCATCAGCGCGCGGTTCGCGTCGTCGTTCTCGAGGAACGGGATCAGCGACGCGGCCACCGAGACGAGCTGCTTCGGCGAGACGTCGATGTAGTCGATGTGCTCGGGGTTGACCATCACGAAGTCGCCGGCCTTGCGGCACGGGATGAGGTCCTCCTCGAAGCGCCCGTTCTTGTCGAGCGGCGCGTTCGCCTGCGCGATCGTGTACTGCGCCTCCTGCATCGCCGAGAAATAGTCGACGTGCTCGGTGACCTTACCCTTCTCGACCTTGCGGTAGGGCGTCTCGATGAAGCCGTATTTGTTCACGCGCGCGTAGGTGGCGAGCGAGTTGATGAGGCCGATATTCGGTCCTTCCGGCGTCTCGATCGGGCAGATGCGGCCGTAGTGCGTCGGGTGCACGTCGCGCACCTCGAAGCCGGCGCGCTCGCGCGTCAAGCCGCCCGGGCCCAGCGCCGAGAGACGCCGCTTGTGCGTGATCTCGGAGAGCGGGTTGGTCTGGTCCATGAACTGGCTGAGCTGCGACGAGCCGAAGAACTCGCGCACTGCCGCCGCCACGGGCTTCGCGTTGATGAGATCGTGCGGCATGACCGAGTCGATCTCGACCGTCGACATGCGCTCCTTGATCGCGCGCTCCATGCGGAGGAGGCCGATGCGGAACTGGTTCTCCATCAGCTCGCCGACCGAGCGGACGCGCCGGTTGCCGAGATTGTCGATGTCGTCGATCTCGCCGCGGCCGTCCTTCAAGTCGACCAGCACCTTCACGATCGCGAGCACGTCGTGCTTGCGGAGGACGCGCATCGTGTCGACCACGTCGATGCCGAGGCGCATGTTCATCTTCACGCGGCCGACCGCCGAAAGGTCGTAGCGCTCGGAGTCGAAGAAGAGGCCGTTCAGGAGCGCGTCGCCCGCCTCCACCGTCGGCGGCTCGCCGGGGCGCATCACCCGGTAAATGTCGAGCAGAGCCTCCTCGCGGTTGCGGTTCTTGTCCGCGGCCAGCGTGTTGCGGATGTAGGGGCCGACATTGATGTGGTCGATCGCGAGGATCGGCAGCTCCTTGACGCCCGCCGCCAGCAACTTCTCGATCGTCTGCGGAGTCACCTCGTCGCCGGCCTCGATGTGGATCTGGCCGGTTTTCTCGTTGACGATGTCGACAGCGGCGTAGGTGCCGTAGAGCTCCTCGTTGGGCGCGATGCGATCCTTCAAGCCCTGATCCTGAAGCCGCTTGATGAGCCGCGGGGTCATCTTGTCGCCCGCCTCGGCCACCTTCTTGCCGGTCTTGGCGTCGATCATGTCGCCGACGAGCTTCACGCCCTTCATGCGGTCGGGGTCGAACTTCACGACCCAGCCCTTGTCGGAGCGCTTGTAGGCGATCTGCGCGTAGAAGTAGTTGAGGATCTCCTCCTGCGACATGCCGGAGATCTCGGAGGGATCGACCGGCTTGCTCGCCTTCTTGCGATCCTCGACGAGCTTCTCCGAATCGGCGCCCGGGAGCGCCATCAGCAGCGTCGTCACCGGCAGCTTCCGCCGCCGGTCGATGCGCACGTGCACGATGTCCTTGGCGTCGAACTCGAAGTCGAGCCAGGAGCCGCGATAGGGAATGACGCGCGAGGCGAAGAGATATTTGCCCGACGAATGGGTCTTGCCCTTGTCGTGATCGAAGAAGACGCCGGGCGAGCGGTGCATCTGCGAGACGATGACGCGCTCGGTGCCGTTGACGACGAAGGTGCCGTTCTTGGTCATGAGCGGCATGTCGCCCATGTAGACGTCCTGCTCCTTGACGTCGCGGACCGACTTGGCGCCGGTCTCCTCGTCCACGTCGAACACGACGAGACGCAGCTTCACCTTCAACGGCGCGGCGAAAGTCATCCCGCGCTGCTGGCACTCCTCGACGTCGAACTTGGGCGCCTCGAGCTCGTAATGGACGAATTCGAGCGTGGCCTTGCCGGAAAAATCGGTGATCGGAAACACGGTGTGGAACACTTCCTCGAGGCCCCACGTGCCGCGCTGCGTGAGCGCGGTATCGGCCTGCAAGAAGTGGTCGTACGAATTCTTCTGGACCTCGATGAGGTTCGGCATCGGGGCCACTTCGGCAATACGGCCGAAGGTCTTGCGGATGCGCGTGCGACCGGTGAACGCTTTCGCCATTGCTTCTTCCTCAATAGGAGCCCGCCTGGGGACTCCGCTCTTCCTTCATGCCGCCGGGGCGAAACGCCCCGCCGGAAACTCTCGAACGTCCATCCCTAAACCGCTCCGGCCGACGCGCCCGCGCCTATTGGAGACGGCAAAACAGCGGGTGGACCGCCGGACACGTGCCCGGCAGCCCCCCACTCGCTTCGTTCGGAGAGTGTGACGGCCAAGCTTACTTGAGCTCGACCGTCGCACCTGCCGCTTCGAGCTGCTTCTTGATCTTGTCGGCTTCGTCTTTGTTGACGCCTTCTTTGACCGGTTTGGGCGCGCCTTCGACCAGGTCCTTGGCTTCCTTCAGGCCGAGGCTCGTGATCGCGCGCACCTCTTTGATGACGTTGATCTTGTTGGCGCCGGCGGCCGTGAGGACGACGGTGAACTCCGTCTTCTCCTCTTTCTTCTCCGCCGCCGCCGCCACCGGGGCGGCCGCCGCTGCGACCGGAGCCGCCGCCGACACGCCCCACTTATCTTCCAGCATCTTCGAGAGCTGAGCCGCCTCGATGACGGTCAGGCCCGAAAGGTCGTCCACAATTTTAGCCAGATCGGCCATTGTCGCTTACTCCTCGAACTTCCTGGTTGCTAACGACGGCTCAAGCCGCCTCTTTTTTCCCGTAGGCACCGAAGACCCGCGCCAATTGCGATGCGGGTGCCTGCGCCAGGACCGCCAGCCGCGTGGCCGGAGTCTGGAGCATGGCGATCAATCGGCCGCGCAGCTCGTCCAGGGACGGCAATTCGGCCAAGGCGGCGACACCGCTCTTGTCGAGCAGGCTGCCGTCGAGGCAGCCGGCGACGATCGAGAGCTTCTGATTGCCCTTGGCGTATGCCGCAACGACCTTCGCTGCCGCGACCGGATCGGTCGAGTAGGCGATGGCCGTGGGACCCTTGAAGCGATCGGCGAGGCCGTTGAACTTGGTGTCCTTGAGGGCGAGACGGGCGAGCCGGTTCTTGGTCACTTTGAACCGGGCACCGGCGGCGCGCACTTTCTTGCGCAGGTCCGTCGCCTCGGCGACCGTCAGCCCGCTCGACTGGGTGACGACCACGAGGGCGGCCTTGCCGAAAATGTCGCGCAGCGCGGCGACCTGGTTCGCCTTTGCCGCTCGATCCACCTTGACCACTCCTTGCACATGCCCGCCTCCGCACTTCCGTGCTTTGGCGGGCGGTTCACGGCACTTAGGTGGGCTCCTTAGCCCACCGACTCGATCGCCTGTCCCAGAAGTTCGAGGTCGCGTTGCTCTTGCGAACACCGAAACCCGTCACCTCTGTCTATTGCAGGCCCCTTGCGGGCTTAGGTCCTCGGGCCACGCGGGCCTTCGGAAACCTGCAGTCTCGGACAGGGCCGGAGCGGATCGGGCCGAGGCCCTTGCCGCTCCGTTAGACGCCGACGTTGCATCCAAGAGGACGCAACCTCTGGCGAATTCCTATTGCGGGGCGGCGGCGCCGCCCAGCTCCGTGGGGTCGATCTGGAGCCCGGGCCCCATCGTCGAACTCACGCTCACCTTCTTTATATAGGTGCCTTTCAAGCTCTGCGGGCGGGCCGCGAAGATGGCGGCGGAAATGGCGCGGACATTGTCCTCGATCGCCTTCTCGCTGAAGCTCGCCTTGCCGATGCCGGCATGGACGACGCCCGACTTGTCCGCCTTGTACTGCACCTGGCCGCCCTTGGCCGCCTTCACCGCCTCGGTGACGTTCGGCGTCACGGTGCCGAGCTTCGGATTGGGCATGAGGCCGCGCGGGCCCAACACCTTACCGAGCTTGCCGACGACGGCCATCATGTCCGGGGTCGCGATCACGCGGTCGAAGTTGATCTCGCCCTTTTCCACCTTCTCGGCAAGGTCTTGGGCGCCGACGAGGTCGGCCCCGGCGGCCTTGGCTTCGGCGGCCTTGGCGTCCTTGGCGAAGACCGCGACGCGCACGGCCTTGCCGGTGCCGCCCGGGAGCGTCACCGCGCCGCGCACGGTCTGATCCGACTGCTTCGGATCGATGCCGAGGTTGAACGCGATCTCGATCGTCTCGTCGAACTTGGCGGTGGCGTTTTTCTTGACGAGCTTCACGGCGTCGGCGACCGAGTAAAGCTTCTCGCGGTTGACGTCGCCGAACGCGGAACGGAAGCGCTTGCTGTGCTTGGCCATGGCCCTACTCCACCACCTCGAGGCCCATGGAGCGGGCGGAGCCGGCGAGCTGCTTGACCGCGCCCTCGATGTCGTTGGCGTTCAAATCCTTCATCTTCTGCTTCGCGATCTCTTCCAGCTGCTTCTTCGTGACCTTGCCGGCGACTGCCCGGCCCGGCGTCTTCGAGCCGCTTTCGATGCCGGCCGCCTTCTTGATGTAGTAGCTGGCCGGCGGCGTCTTCGAGACGAAGGTGAAGCTCTTGTCGGAGAAGACGCTGCTGATCACCGGCACCGGCGTGCCCGGCTCCATCGACTTGGTCGCCGCGTTGAACTGCTTGCAGAACTCCATGATGTTGAGCCCGCGCTGGCCGAGCGCGGGGCCGATCGGCGGCGAGGGATTCGCCTGCCCGGCCGGCACCTGCAATTTGATGTAGCCATCCAATTTCTTCATCGCCACTGCTCCTCACGCGGGCCCCCAACCCTGGGAGCGGAGGGCCCAGATCGAAGGCGGAAAGCGCCGCCTCCATGCGCTGCGCGGTCCGGCTTTGGCCTGCCTCCCGCACCTTGACGCTCCCGCAAGCGGGAGCTTCAGGTCTTCTCGACCTGACTGAATTCCAATTCCACCGGCGTCGGCCGGCCGAAGATCGAGACCGAGACCTTCAAGCGGTTGCGCTCGCTGTCCACTTCCTCGACCACGCCGTTGAAGCTCTCGAACGGCCCGTCGCTGACCCGGACGCTCTCGCCCACCTCGAACACGATCGAGCTCTTGGGCCGCTCGACGCCTTCGCGCACCTGCTTCAGGATCGTCTCGGCCTCGCGGTCGCTGATCGGCAGCGGCTTGCCATGCGCGCCGAGGAAATTCGTGACCTTCGCCGTGTTCTGGACCAGGTGCCAGGTGTCGTCGTTCAGCTCCATCTTGATCAGCACGTAGCCGGGAAAAAGCTTGCTCTCGGCCGAAACCTTGGTGCCGCGGCGCATCTGCACGACCTCTTCGGTCGGCACCAGCACCTCGGTGATGAGATCGGCGAGCCCCTTGGCCTCGGCCTGCTCCTTGATCGACTGCGCGACCTTCTTCTCGAAGCCCGAATAGGCGTGCACGACGTACCAGCGCTGCGCCATGCCTACCGCCCCAATCCCAAGATCGATTTCATGATGAAGCTCAGGATCGTGTCGGTGGCGAGGAAGAAGACGGCAACGAGCGCGACCATGACGAACACCATGACCGTCGCCTGCATCGTCTCGCGCCGGCTCGGCCAAGTGACCTTGGACGTCTCGTGCCGGACCTCGCGGAAAAATCTGACTAGGTTTGCCATGTCCTCGCTATCTCGCGCGCCCGTCTTGGTCGCGTCTCATGCACGTTGGGGCCTGGCAGGGGTGGAGGGCCTCGAACCCCCAACCTTCGGTTTTGGAGACCGACGCTCTGCCAATTGAGCTACACCCCTATTCAGTCCGTCGTTGCCGGAAGTCAGTGATCAGATGGTGATCAATCGCCCGATTTCCAAATCGCGTCCGCTATGGTTCGACCTCGTCACTTTATGATCTTGGAGACGACGCCGGCGCCGACGGTCTTGCCGCCCTCGCGGATGGCGAAGCGCAGGCCCTCGTCCATCGCGATCGGCTGGATCAGCTCGACCTCCATCGCGATGTTGTCGCCCGGCATCACCATCTCCGTGCCCTGCGGCAGCTTCACCGACCCCGTCACGTCCGTC
>JBKOUH010000295.1:0-4146 GCA_046723285.1 Pseudomonadota bacterium | reverse complement strand
GTCGAGGGTCTTGGCCAATTCGTCCAGGCCGAAAAGCGCGCGCAGCAGGCGTGGATAGAGCAACTGGGCGATCAGCTTCTGCGCCGCCTCGGCGCATGTCCGGGCCGGGAGGCCGAGCGCGGACTTGAGATAGGCGGCGATGCGCGCCTGGGCCTCGGTGAACATCACGTCGAAGTGCTGGGCCGCGCCTTCGGGGAACCGCGCGGTCTCCGCCATGCTCACCCGGCACATCTGGATCTGGGCTTCGTAGAGCAGCGTGTCGAGATAGCGGCCGCAGAACAGCGTCAGCGCTTCGCCCGGCTGCTCCGCATAGTCGCCGGGCATCTTCAAACGGGCGAGGAAGAGACCGCGCACCAGATCGATGACCGCGACGTAGAGCGTCTCCTTGCTCGCGAAGTGCGCGTAGAGCGACCGCTTCGAAGTTTTCGCGCGCGCAGCGACTTCGTCCATCGAAGCCCGCTCGAAACCCATTTCGAGGAACACGTCCTTGGCCGCCCAGAGGATGTGCTCGCGCAGTTCGTCGCCGCGTCTTGCCATGCCGGTCGTCGCCTCTCCTGCCGTGCTTGACAAAGAAGTAAACGGTACGGTATAGTTTACTTCAGTCGTCCGCGCATCAAATGCCATGATCGTCATTACCACGCCCACGGGCGCCATCGGCCATCAAGTCCTCGAGCACGTCCTCGCCGCCGGCGCGCCCGTCCGCGTGATCGCGCGCGACCCGTCTCGCCTTCCCCCGCGCACGCGCGAGCGCGTCGACGTCGTCCAGGGCTCGCACGGCGACGGCGAGGCCGTCAACACGGCGTTCAAAGGCGCCGACGCCGTGTTCTGGCTGCCGCCGCCGAACCTGCGTGCCGCCAGCCTCGAGGCCGTTTATGCCGGCTTCGCCCAACCGGCGTGCGCGGCGATCCGGCGCCACGGCGTGAAGCACGTGGTCGGCGTGTCGGCGCTCGGCCGCGGGCTGGCGGTGGCGCGGAACGCCGGGCTGGTCACCGCTTCGCTGGCGATGGACGACCAGTTCGCGAGCACGGGCGTGAACTACCGGGCGCTGGCGATGCCGTCGTTCATGGACAACTTTCTCCGCCAGGTGGAACCGATCCGGAGCCAGGGCGTGTTCTTTTCGCCGATCTCCGGCGACCGCAAGGCGCCCACCTGCGCCACGAGCGACATCGCCGCCGTCGCCGCGAAACTGCTGCTCGATCGCTCGTGGAGCGGACAGGGCAGCGTCGCGGTGCTCGGCCCCGAGGACCTGTCATTCAGCGACATGGCGCGGATCATCTCCGAGGTGTTCGGGAGGCCCGTGCGCTTTCAGCAGATCGCCGGCGAGGCCTACAAGGCCCGACTTATCGAAGCCGGGGTGTCGGAGGCCATGGCGCAGGGCATGCTCGACATGATGACGGCCAAGAATGCGGGCCTCGATAATGGCGAGCCGCGAACTCCGGCCTCCACCACCCCCACCAGCTTCCGCCAATGGTGCGAGGCGGTGTTGAGGCCGGCCGTCCTCGGCCAAACGAGCGCCGTCTGAAGCGGCAGGGCCGCCGCCGGATCGGCGCCGTGCGCCCGCAGACGCGCGAATAGGCGTTCCTACGCAATTCACGGGCGCACCTCGGTTTCCGCGCGGTGCCCAAAACCCCGCGCCTCGGGCCCTTCGCGCACGCCTTCTCCGTGCTTTGCTTGCGCCTCTCTCCCCTGCCCAATACTATGCGCGACGGAAGATCAGCCGCCACAAAATAGCGGCGCGCACACTGGGAGGTTATTTCATGCTGAAGCACATCCTCGCGGCGTCGGCCGCGATCGGCCTCGCTCTGGGCACCGCCCAGGCGCAGGAAGTCAAGGTCGGCGTGCCGCTGCCGTTCACCGGGATCGGCGCCGAGTTCGGCCAGCAGACCGAGCGCGGCATGGAGCTTTACCTGAAGCTCAACGCAGATCAGGTGAAGCCCTACAAGATCACGCTCATCAAGCGCGACGTGAAGGATCCGGGCGGCGCCACGGCCAAAGTCGTGGTGCAGGAGCTGATCACCCAGGACAAGGTCGACATCCTCGCCGGCTGGATTTACTCGCCGAACGCGATCGCCTCGGCGCCGATCGTGACTGCGGGCAACAAGCTGGCGCTCATCACCAATGCCGGCACCGCGCACATCACCAATCTCTCGCCGAACTACGTGCGCTTCTCGTTCAGCATGTGGCACGCCGGCTATGGCATGGGCGATGCCGCGGCCAAGATCCTGAAGGCCAAGACCGCGGTCATCGGCTTCACCGACTTCCCGCCGGGCCGCGACATGCGCGACTCGTTCAAGAAGGCGTTCGAGGCCAGCGGCGGCAAGGTCGTCGACGAGATTCCGATGGGCGGCGCGGCGCAAGTGCCGGACTTCACGCCGTTCTTCCAGCGCGCCAAGGACAAGAAGCCGGACGTGTTCTTCGTCTTCGTGCCGGCCGGCGATCACGCCTCGGCGGTGGTGAAGACCTACGGCGCGCTCGCGATGCGCCAGGCCGGCATCAAACTGATCGGACCGGGCGACATCACGCAGGACAACAAGCTGCAGGCGATGGGCCCGGCCGCGGTCGGCCTCATCACGATGCACCACTACCACGCCGATCTCGACAACGCCGAGAACAAGCGCTTCGTCGCCGCCTGGAAGCAGGCCTACGGCAAGGACAGCGTGCCCGACTTCATGGCCGTGGGCGGCTACGACGCGATGGCCGCCGTCGTCCACGTCGTGCGCACGCTCAAGGGCAAGATCGAGACCGACAAGGCGCTCGCGGCGCTCAAGGGCTGGAAGTACAACAGCCCGCGCGGGCCGATCATGATCGATCCCGCCACGCGCGACATCGTCATGAACGAGTACCTCTCCGAAGTGATCATGAAGGACGGTCGCCTCTTTCAGAAGACGATCGGCAAGATCGACGCGGTCAAGGATGCGTGCAAGGAGCTGAAGATCGGGCCTTGCGCGCCGAAGTGACGTGCGCCTCGCCGCATAGCCTCCGCTAAGGCCGAGGCCGCCGCTCCGCCACCGCGGGCGGCGGCCTTGACGTACTGCCCCCGACTTCGAGCGCCCTCGTGATCTTCGGAATCGACGTCGCCAGCATCCTCCTCGGCGGAATGGCCGCCGGCATGGTGCTGTTCATCGTCTCGGTCGGTCTCTCCGTGACGATGGGCCTGATGGGCTTCGTCAACCTCGCCCACGGCGCTTTCGCCATGATCGGCGGCTACGTCATCGTCCTCTCGATGAACCGGTGGGGCGTGGGTTTCGTGCCCGCGCTCGCCTTGGGCTTCGTGCTCACCGCGGCGTTCAGCGTCGTGCTCGAGCGCCTCCTCTACGCGCGCCTCTACCGCGCCGCCGAGCTCGATCAGGTCCTGTTCACGATCGGCCTCATCTTCATCATGATCGCCGCGGTGACGCTGCTCGTCGGCCCCGAGAACCAGCAGATCCAGCTTCCCGAGATGCTGAAGGGGCAGATGGATCTCGGCTTCACCGTCTACCGCACCTACAGCGTCGTCCTCATCGGCATCGGCGTCGTGGTCGTGATCGCGCTGTGGCTCGGTTTCGAGCGCACGCGCATGGGCGCCCAGATCCGCGCCGCGGTCGACAACCGCCGCATGGCCGAATCGCTCGGCATCAACGTGAACCGCCTCTTCACGCTCACCTTCGCGTTCGGCAGCGGCATGGCGGCGCTGGGCGGCGGATTGGGCGCCGAGTTCCTGGGCCTCGATCCGCAATACGCGCTCAAATACCTCGTCCTCTTCCTCATCGTGGTCGCCGTCGGCGGCTTGGGGCGCGTCACGGGCGTGTTCTACGCGGCGCTCATCATCGGCGTGCTCGATTTCGTGCTGAAGCAATACGTTCCGCGCGGCGGCACGCTCTACATCTACGCGCTCACGATCTTGCTGCTGCTGTGGCGGCCGCAGGGCCTGTTCGGAAGATCGACATGAGCGCGCCCGCGGACCGCCTGCTGCAGCATCCGGCCGCGCTCGCGCTCCAGCGCCGGCACTACGTGCGCCTGTGGGAGCCGCTGCCGTGGATCCTGGCGCTCGCCGCCTATTTCCTGTTTCCGAATTATCTCGGCTTCGGCACCGAAGTGCTGGTGATGGTGCTGTTCGCGCTCTCGCTCGATCTGGCGCTGGGCTATGCCGGCATCATCACCCTGGGC
>JBKOUH010000194.1:0-6383 GCA_046723285.1 Pseudomonadota bacterium | reverse complement strand
CCTTTGATGCACTCGACGGCGCGCTCCATGTCGCCTTTCGGCACCGTGAAGGTGATGTCGGTTTTGCCGTCGTCGGAGACGTTCTGGACGATCATGTCGACGTTGATGTTGGCCTCGGACAGGGGGCCGAAGAGGCCGGCGGCGACGCCGGGCCTATCCGCTACTTAGACGACGGTGATCTTCGCTTCGTCGCGGCTGTAGGTGATGCCGCTCACCAGGGCCTTTTCCACGATCTCGTCCTCGTCAACGATGAGCGTCCCGGGCACGTCGCTGAAGCTCGACAGCACCTGGATGCGGACATGGTGCTTCATGCCCATCTCGACCGAGCGGACCTGAAGCACCTTGGCGCCTTGCGAGGCGCTCTCCAGCATCTCCTCGTAGGTGATGCGGTCGAGCTTCCGCGCCTTGGCGACGATGCGCGGATCGGCGGTGTAGACGCCGTCCACGTCGGTGTAGATATCGCAGCGGTCGGCCTTCAGCGCCGCCGCCAGCGCGACGGCCGAGGTATCCGAGCCGCCGCGCCCCAAGGTCGTCACGCGTCCCGCGGCCGTCACCCCCTGAAAACCGGGGACCACGGCGACGACGCCCTTTTTCATGTCGGCGATCATCTCTTCGCCGCGGATGGACTCGATGCGCGCCTTGGCGAAGGCGTCGTCGGTGCGGACCGGGATCTGCCACGACATCCAGGAGCGCGCCGGAATGCCGATATCCTGGAGCGCCAGCGCCAGAAGGCCGGTCGTGATCTGCTCGCCTGTCGAGACCACGACGTCGTATTCGCGCGGATCCGGGTATTTCTGCGCCTTCAGCACGTCCTGCGTCCACTTCACGAGCTGATTGGTCGTCCCGGCCATGGCCGAGACGACGACGGCCAGCTGGTGGCCGGCATCGACCTCGCGCTTCACCTTCTGCGCGACGTTCCTTATCCGCTCGATATCGGCGACGGAGGTGCCGCCGAACTTCTGCACGATGCGCATGACGTCCCTTTGTCGATCCGCCGCGGGCGCCAGCCCGGCACGAAAGCGGCGCCGCGGGCAGACCGCGACGCCTCAATATGGCCGGTTGTTGCTTGCGGGGCGGGCAAGTCATACTGGCTCGGCCCAAGGGATTCAACGGCGGCGCGCGTCCGGGCCAGGAGGGGCCCCAGAATGTCGCAAACGTCCAGCCACCGGAGGCAGCGGCAGGGCCGGAAGAGCACTGGTCCCGAGACGGTGGCCTCCGGCCAGGCCTCCGTGGATGCAGAAGAAGTCGCCCGCTTCGAGGCCCTCGCCGAGACCTGGTGGGACCCCGTCGGACCGATGCGCCCGCTCCACGTCATGGCGCCGGTACGTATCGGCTTCGTGCGCGACCGCGCCGCGGAGGCGTTTGCCCGCGACGTCACGGCCGATCGGCCGTTCGCCGGCCTGTCGCTGCTCGACATCGGCTGCGGGGGCGGCCTCATGGCCGAGCCGATGGCCCGCCTGGGCTTCGCCGTGACCGGCATCGACGCGGCCGAGAAGAATATCGCTGTCGCCCGGCGCCATGCCGACCAGATGGGCCTTGCCGTCGACTATCGCGCCGAGCCGGTCGAGGTCGTAGCCGCCGGTAAGATCCAGTTCGACGTGGTGCTGGCGCTCGAGGTCGTCGAGCACGTGGGCGACCTGGACGCGTTTCTCGAGGCCGCGGTATCGGCCGTGAAGCCCGGCGGGCTCATGGTGCTTTCGACCCTGAACCGGACCGCCAAGGCCTTCGCGCTTGCCATCGTCGGCGTCGAATACGTGCTGGGCTGGCTGCCGCGCGGCACTCATGATTGGCGGAAATTCGTCCAGCCCGCCGAACTCGCCGCCAGCCTCCGCCGCGCCGGCGCCCGCGTCGGCGAACTCGCCGGCATGAGCTACAGCCCGCTCTCGGGACGCTGGAACATCACACGCGATCTCGGCGTCAACTATTTCGCGGTGGCGCGGCGGGCCTAGCAGCGCCGGCGCCCGATTGCGTCGCTTGCCAATTGCGCCCGCGTTCGCCATTTTTGCGCGCACTCGCCACGGCCCCGACGCAGCAATGACCTCCGCCGCCAAAACCCTCGACGCCAAAGGCCTTTCCTGTCCCCTGCCCGTCTTGAAGGCGCGGCGGGCGATGCAGGAATTGAAGGCCGGCGACATCCTCGAAGTGCACGCCACCGATCCGGCCGCGCCCAAGGACTTCCTCAATTTCTGCGAGGTGGGCGGGCACCAGATGCTCGCCTCGTCCGAGGCGGCGGGCGTTTACACCATGCGCATCCGAAAAGCCGGCTGATGCCGCTCCAGGGCCTCGTCGGGGTCGTGGCCCTACTCCTCCTCGCCTGGCTCCTTTCGGAGGACCGGAAGGCCGCGCTGGCCGGCGCGCAACGCCGGCTCGTCTTTGTCGGCATGGTGCTGCTGTTCGGCGGCGCGCTGCTGGTGCTGAAAGTGCCGCCGGTCCGCGACGCGCTCCTTCTGCTGAACGTCCTCGTCGACGCGCTCGACCGCGCCACCGCGGCGGGCACATCCTTTGTTTTCGGCTTCATCGGCGGTGCGCCGGCGCCGATGGAGATCAAGCCCAATCAGAGCACCGCGATCCTCGCCTTCCGTTACCTGCCGCTCATCCTCGTGATCAGCGCGCTTTCGGCGGTGTTGTTCCATTGGGGCGTGATGCAGGCGATCGTACGCGTGTTCGCCTGGGCGCTCCAGCGCACGCTCGGCATCGGCGGCGCGCTCGGCGTCGGCTCGGCCGTCAACGTCTTCGTCGGCCAGGTCGAGGCGCCGATCATGATCGCGCCCTACATGTCGCGCATCACGCGCGGCGAGATGTTCGCGCTGATGACCGTCGGCCTCGGCACGGTGGCCGGCACGGTGATGGTGCTCTACGCCACGATTCTCGGCCGCACCGTCGATGGCCCTCTCGGCCACATCCTGGTCGCGTCGTTCCTCAACGTGCCCTCGTCGCTGGTCATCGCCGCCTTGATGGTCCCGTTCGCCTCGACCGCGACCGAGGGCGGCTTCGACCCCGAGCGCAAGACCTCGAGCACCATGGACGCGATCACCCAGGGCACCGCGGACGGCGTGATGCTGCTTATAAACGTCGTCGCCATGTTGCTTGTGCTGGTGGCGCTCGTCGAACTGGTCAACATCCTGCTCGACTTGCTGCCGAACGTGGCGGGGAAGCCGCTCAAGCTCGAACGCATCACCGGCTGGATTTTCGCTCCGCTCGCCTTCGCGATCGGCATTCCCTGGGACGAGGCCGCCGCCGGCGGCCAGCTGCTCGGCACCAAGACGATCCTGAACGAGCTCATCGCCTATATCGACCTCGCCAGCCCCGAAAACGCCGCCCTCTCGGCCAAGAGCAGGCTGATCCTCGTCTACGCGCTCTGCGGCTTCGCCAACTTGGGCTCGCTCGGCATCATGATCGGCGGCATGGCGACGTTGACGCCCCAGCGCCGCGCCGAGATCGTGGAATTGGGTCCGCGCTCGGTCATCGCCGGTCTCATGACGACGTGCCTTACGGCGGCGGTCGTGGGTCTGCTGCTATGACCGCGAATTAGAGTCGGAAGATCTTGAGCGCATTCGCGCCGCGCACCTTTTCGCGGATCGGCGCCGCGAGCGCGTTCACCCGCGCGAGGCAGCCCGGCATGTCGCCGAAGTTGAACGGGTAGTCCGAGCCGTAGAACACGTGCTCGGCGCCGCCGACATCGACGCACATCTGAAGCGCGTCCTGCCGATAGCAGACGCTGTCGTAGTAGATGTGGCGGAGATATTCGGAAGGCGGGCGCGAGATCGCGGCGCGCGCGCGCTTCGCGGTCTCGAAGACGCGATCGAGGCGGCCGGCGACGAAGGGCAGCGTGGCGCCGGCATGCGAGGCGATGAGCTTCACCTTCGGAAAGCGGTCGAAGAAGCCGTCGAAGATCATGCGCACGATGGCGACCGAGGTATCCACCATGAAGCCGATCGAGCCCACCAGCGCGTAGCGGGCGAGATCGAGTTCGGCCGCGCCTGCCGGCACGGTCGGGTGCAACAGCACCGGCAGCCCGCGCGCGTCGATCGCGCGCCAGACCGGCTCGAACAGCGGATCGGTCAAATGCCGGCCATTGATGTTGCCGAGCACGAGGACGCCTATCGCTCCGAGCTTCACCGCGCGCTCGAGCTCGGCCACCGCGGCCGCGGGGTATTCCCAGGGCAGCGTCGCCATCCAGCGGACGTGATCGGGATGCTGCGTTTGCGCCGCGCGGAACTCGTCGTTGGCGATGCGTGCCGCCTGGCTGCTGACGGCCTCGTCGCCCCAGAAGGCACTCGGCGCCGACATGGTGACGATCGCGAGATCGACGCCGGCCGCCTTCATGTTCTTGACGCGAAGATCGAAGTCGAAATGCGCGGGCTCGAGCGGGCCGAAGCTGGCACCGCGCCGGAATAGCGTCATCGGGCTGTCGACGCTTTCGCGGATCTCGTAGTCGGGACCGCCACGTTCGCGGATGAGCGCGAGCCAGCCTTCGGTGTAGTTGTGCGTGTGGACGTCGATGACCGGAGACACGGCGCGGCAGGTCAGGCGAAGCGGGCGGGCGAGAGATCCGCGGCGCTGACGCCGCGCGCGGCGATGTCGTCCGGCATGCCTTTCCGTTGCGCCAGTGCCCCCGCGATGCGCCCCATGGCCGGGCTCGTCATGATGCCGTAGCCGCCCTGCCCCGCCAGCCAGAAGAAATTCGGCGCGTCGGTGGCGAAGCCGGCAACCGGCGTCTTGTCCTTGACGAAGCTGCGCAAGCCGGCCCACTTCCGGGCGACGCGGCGGATCGCCAGCGTCGACGCGCGCTCGACGCGGTCGATGCAGAGTGCAATATCGAGCTCTTCGGGTTGCGCGTCCTGCGGCTCGGTCGGCGTCTCGTCGGCCGGCGAGAGGATGAGCTGGCCCGCGTCGGGCTTCCAATAGAACTGCTCGTCGACGTCGATGACGGCGGGCCACCGGCGGAAGTTGCTTTCGGCCGGCGGCTCGATCGTGACCGCGGTGCGGCGCTTCGGCACCAGCCCCACGGCCTTGGCGCCCGCCATGCGCGCGAGCACGTCGGCCCAGGCGCCAGCGGCGTTGATCACGACATCGGCGGTGAAGGTGCCGGCACGCGTTTCGATCTTCCAAGCGTCGCCGGCGCGCGCGAGGCCGAGCACTTCGGCGTTGCAGACAAGGCGGCCGCCGCCAGCGCGGAAGCCGCGCAGAAAGCCCTGATGGATCGCGTGCACGTCCATGTCGCGCGCGTCTTCCTCGTAGAACGCGCTTGCGACATAGCCGGGGCGGAGTGCGGGACAGAGCCCGGCCGCGCGGGCCGCATCGATGCCTTCGACCGTCGGCAGGACCGCCTTCGATTCGGCCAATGCCGCCGCGAGCTTCTCCTTCTGATCGGCGCGGGCGATCACCATCGTGCCGCGCGGCGTCAGCAGCGGATGCTCGCTGAAGCCGGCGGGAGGCTTCTCGAAGAAGGGCCGGCTCGCGATCGTAACCGCGCGGATCACGCGATTGCCGTAGGTCTCTGTGTAGAGGGCGGCCGAGCGGCCGGTGCTGTGATAGCCGGGCTGGCTTTCGCGCTCGATCAGCAGCGTCGGACCGGACGCGGCGAGGTTATAGCCGGCCGAGGCGCCGGCGATTCCCGCGCCGACGATGGCGAAGCGGAATTCGGCCATTGGTCTTGGCGCCGGCGGCTATTCGGCGGGCGCGGGCGCGTGCACGTGCGCGCGCTTCTTCCGCCGGAACGGGCGCCAATGCTGGAGCCGGTCGAGATAGATGAACACGACCGGCGTGAGGAAAAGCGTCAAGAGCTGCGAGACCGCGAGCCCGCCCACGACCGAGAGGCCGAGCGGCACGCGCGCCTCGGAGCCGCCCCCGGCCGCGAGCGCGATCGGCAGCGTGCCGAGGAGGGCCGCCATCGTGGTCATCATGATCGGGCGGAAGCGGACGACGCAGGCCTCGAAGATCGCCTGCTCGGGGTCGATCTTGCCCTCGCCGCGCTGCTTCTCGAGCGCGAAGTCGATCATCATGATCGCGTTCTTCTTGACGATGCCGACCAGCATGATGATGCCGACGAAGGCATAGAGCGAGAGCGGCGTTCCGAATACCATCAGCGTCAACAGCGCGCCCACGGCCGCCGACGGAAGCCCGGATAGGATCGTCAGCGGGTGGATGAAGCTCTCGTAGAGGATCCCCAGCACGATGTAGACGACGAGAAGGGCCATCGCGAGCAGGACGCCGAGCCCCTGCGTGGACTTCTCGAACGCCTGTGCCGTGCCTTGGAGGTTTGTGCTGATTGTAGCAGGCAGCCGGATTTCGCGCTCGACATTCTTAAGCCGGGCGATCGCGGTGCCGAGCGAGACTCCTGGTGGAAGATTGAACGAGACCGTCACCGCCGGAAGCTGCCC